>JBDHUU010000036.1:0-8327 GCA_039809285.1 Candidatus Levyibacteriota bacterium | reverse complement strand
GTTGAAGATAGAGGCGATACGCCACTTGTCTCATTAGGACTTTTCAAAAATAGAGTATTTACTGCAGGAGTTTTGACAACAGCTATTGTTTCCCTTGGTCAGGTGGGACTTATTTTTGCTTTACCAGTATTTCTTCAGTCAGTCCTAAAGCTTGATGCGTTCCAAACAGGTGTTGCCTTACTTCCTCTCTCAATTGCGCTTCTCATTATGGCTCCGCTTTCAGGTTTTTTGAGTCATCGTGTATCGCCAAAATACCTAGTAATAGGAGGGCTGTTACTGGATATCCTGGCAATGTTTATTATTAGAAATAGTCTTTCTGTCTGGGCAACTAAGTCTGATTTGATGTTAGGTCTTGCTCTCTATGGAGCAGGAATGGGACTTGTCATGGCACAGATTAGTAATCTCACTCTTTCCTCAGTTCCGGTCTATCAAGCAGGCGAGGCGTCCGGAGTGAATAATACTCTTCGCCAAGTAGGATCTACCTTAGGTTCGGCAATAGTTGGAGCAGTGCTAATAGCGAGTCTTTCTACGAATTTAGTGAGAGAAATTAATGATGACTTATTTATTCCTGCAGCAGCCAAACCAGCGATTATTAAAGCTGTTAGTAATCAGACATCTAACGTGGAATTTGGTGGGGGAGCAAAAGTAAGTAATGATGTTCCAAAAGTTATTACAGATCAGATAACGGCAATCAGCAAAAAGGCTACAGTTGAGTCGGCACGTGAGTCACTTCTGTATGCTGCGTTCTTTGCATTTTTGGGACTCTTTGCCGCAGCCTTTCTTCCTAACAAACACGCAGACGTTAGGTCCAAAACTGATACTGCTCCTGCTGCCGGACACTAAAGATATCCACCTTCTCACAAAACGAAAACTAGCCTTTACTTATCTAGTAAAAGCATTAGAATAAAGGTAATGAATAAACATCTAGTCTTTGTCGTCCATAAGCACGATGCAACAACGCTTCATTATGACTTCCGTCTGCAGATTGGCAAAGTTATGCCATCGTGGGCAATTCCCAAAGGGCCGACTCTTGATAATACATTTAAGCGACTAGCAATGGAGACCACAGATCATTCTATGGAATATAGAAAGTTTGAAGGTGTTCTTTCAGAGGGTGGATATGGAGCCGGACCCGTTATGATTTGGGATGAAGGATATTATCTACCAGAAGTTGAAGTAGCTAAAGGAGTTCGGGCGGAAGTAGAGGATTTTAATGAGGGACAAAAAGTGATGAAAGAAGGACTAAAAAAAGGAGAAATTAAATTTAAATTATTTGGTAAAAAACTTCAAGGATCTTTTGCACTAGTCAAAACAAAAGGTTTTGCCGGTCCGAAAGCATGGTTACTGATAAAGCATGCAGATGATTCAGTAAAAAAAGATTACAATGCAAATGACTATGACTTTTCTGCGGTAAGTGGAAAGAGTATGAATGAAATACGTGATGGAAAATAATACTAAACTAGTTAACGTTTGAAGAGCTTATCAATTTCATCAATTGAGATCTGAATTCTGGTCGGACGACCATGAGGACAAGTTGCGTTATTAGAAGTCACTTCTAATTTTTTGATAATATCTTTCATTTGTTTGCTTGTTAGTACATCACCTTTTTTAACAGCCGCTCGGCAGGAAAGAAATGTCAGCATTCTTTGGCTCCTTATATCGATAGACTTGATAGCCTCAATTTCCAGGTCACTTAGCATATCTCTAATAATTTTCTCGATATTTCTCCCTCTAAAAATAATAGGTGCATTACGAACTACAAAATTACTTCCCTGAAAGTGCTCGATACTAAATCCTGAATTCTCAAAATAAGGTATATACTCTTCCATTAGTTGAGTTTCTTTAAGAGAAAGGGAAAGTGTGAGAGGCTTAGGGAATTCAAAGGACGTTTTAGATTTTTTATTAACTTCGAAAGAGTGCATAAATTCTTCAAAAAGAATCCTCTCGTGTGCTGCGTGTTGGTCAATAAGAACTAATCCTTCTTTTGTTTCTAACAAAATATATGTTTGGTGAATTTGGAGAAGCTTATTAGTCGGTTTAAAGAGAATAGCTTCATTTCTATTCCATGGCAGGACTGATTCTTTTATATATTTTCCAGCTATTGATGTAGTCTCGCCTATCTTTTCAGAGCTTTCAAATTTGAACTTTGCTAGGTTAAAGGTAAGGTTATTCTCCTGCAGTACTTGGGTGACAGCTTGCTTTACTCCATCGAAAATTTGTTTGGCATTAATAAAGGCCACCTGCTCTTTTCGTGGATGAACATTAACATCGACAATTTCAGGAGGAAGCTCTAAATATAAAATAAATATAGGAGTACTCGATGCTGGCAATAATGTCCCAAATGCTTCCCTTACTGAAAGTGAGATCATACGATCGGTAACGTGTCGATTATTGATAAATAAAAATTGCTTTTGATTTTGCTTTGAGGAAGATTGTGGTTTGCCGATAAACCCTATTAATTTTATCATGCTATCTTCGAAGTTAAGTGGAAGTAATTCCTGTGATAATGATTGACCAAGAAGGACTTTAATTCGATCTGATAAGTTTTGTCTCTTTGAAAGATCCAAAATTATTTTATTATTATGTGTTAACACAAAATGAATTAAAGGGTAAGAGAGAGAAAAGTGAGTAACTATATCAGTGATTAAACGAAACTCAGTCTTATCAGATTTTAAAAATTTTTTACGCGCTGGAACATTAAGAAAAAGATTGTTTACGGTAACAATTGTTCCGGGGGGAGTTCCAATTGGCAAGATACTTTCAACTTTCCCATTTCTCACAACTACTTCTGTTCCCCCAGGATCATTGTGTCTTCGAGTTCTGATAGTAAGTGTTGAGACTGCAGCAACTGATGAGAGTGCTTCGCCACGAAAGCCAAGAGTTCGTATACCAATAAGCTCGTGTTCATTCCTAAGCTTACTAGTAGTATGGGGAAGAAAAGAAAGCTTGAGATCTTCTTTATTCATCCCTTCTCCGTTATCTTGAACAATTATTTTCTTAAGCCCTGCTGCTTCAATGTGGATTTCTATAATAGTAGCGTTTGCATCAATAGCATTCTCAATTAGTTCTTTAACAGCATACGCTGGTCTCTCAATCACTTCGCCAGCTGAAATTTTACTAATAATATCCTCAGGAAGCTGAATAATCTTCGTCATATTAATGGGTAACAATGACAATCATAATATCGAGCAGGGATTACTAAAGCAAGTAGCTAGTCTGCATCCACAAAAGCAGAATGCTGGGAGGTAATAATTTTAAGCTTGTCTTTTAGTTCTGAAATTTTGTTCAATGCTTCAAGTGGTGTCATATTAGCTATGTCAAGATTTTCTAGTTCTTTATGAAGAAGTCTATCTCCTAACGAAGCATCAAGAAGTGGTGAGAATTCCTGATATATTTTCCCTTTCTCAGTTACATTTCTATACTCTAACGTCTGAAGCATTTCCTGAGCTTTATCAATAACTACTTCTGGAATACCAGCTAAGCGCGCAACCGCCACACCAAAACTATGTGATGCTCCTCCTGGGAGAAGCGTATGGAGAAAGATGGGAGAACCTTTTTCATCTGTTACAGCCATATGAAAATTCTTAATTTGCTTTGGATATTCATCTTCTAGTTTTTGAAGCTCATGATAATGGGTTGCGAATAAAACTTTGGGAGACGGCTTAGTATTTTTAACAAGGTATTCAGCCACTGCCCATGCGATAGAAATACCATCATAGGTACTTGTTCCTCTTCCTATTTCATCCATAATGATTAATGAATTGCTGGTAGCGTTATGAAGAATATGAGCTGTCTCGACCATTTCTACCATAAAAGTAGATAAGCCTGACGTAATAACATCTGATGCTCCTGATCTCACAAATATCCGATCAGCAATGGTAAGGTGGGCAGATTGAGCTGGAACGAAGCAACCCATTTGTGCCATAAGTGTAATTAATGCAACTTGTCTAATAAAGACGGATTTACCCGCCATATTTGGCCCTGTAATAATAAGAAGAGATTGAGAGACATTATCAAGTGTTACGTCATTGGGGACAAATGGATCTTCAATAATTTTCTCAACTACCGGATGTCTTCCGCCTTTAATACGTATCTCTCCTGAGTAAAGTAATTTTGGTCTGACATATCGATTTCTTTCAGAGATAATTGAAAAGTTAGTGAGACAGTCTATAACACCTATACTCTCAGCAGCTCTCTGAATAGATTCTGTACTCTCAAGTATTTTGGTTAAAGTCTCTGAAAAAATTTTATACTCAATAGTATTTATTTTTTCTTCAGCAGTGAGAATTATTTCTTCATGTTCTTTTAATTCTTCCGTAACAAATCGTTCACCATTCACTAATGTTTGTTTGCGCATATAAGTAGGCGGTACCAAGTGGAGATATGACTTAGAGATTTCAATATAAAAGCCAAAAACTTTATTAAAGCGTACTTTAAGAGAAGTTATTCCCGTCTTTTCTTTTTCAGTGCGTTCTAACTCTATGATCCACTCTTTACTTTTATTAATACGATTTTTTAGCGTATCGAGTTCCTCGTCTACACCTTCTCTTATCATTCTGCCTTCCTTAGTCGTAATTGGAGGCTCCGCAACTATAACTGAATCAATAAGAGTAATTATTTTTTTTAGATCAGAAGAAATGTTTGTTGCCTCTTTGTAAAGAAGGGATCCTTTACTCTGAAACGACCCAAGGATTTTTTTACATTCTAATATTGTTTGGAGAGCTAATTTTAAATTCACTAAATCCCGGGCGTTACCAAGGTTAACTGAAAGACGTGATAGTAGCCTCTCGATATCTGGAATCTCTTGAAGGAGTGTAACAAGATTACTTCGTTTTGTTGAATCACTTCCCATTGTCTCAAGAGCGTCAAATCTCTCCTCAATAACTTTTTTATCGATAAGTGGTTTTTTCATCCAAAGCTTGAGAAGCCGTCCTCCCATCGCTGTTGTTGTCTGATCCATAACAGATAAAAGCGATCCTCTGGTATCATGTTCACGAATAGTTGAGAAGAGCTCAAGATTGATCATGGTTGATCGATCTAATGTTAGTCCATCATCTTTCTTGTACAAAGAGAGTTTTTTAATATGAGTCAATTCCCCTTTCTGGGTATCTTTTAGATAACTAAGAAGCCCCGCAGCTGCATTAAGCCCAAGTGAATTATTTGTAAATCCAAATCCTTCGAGTGTTTTGACACCAAAGTGCTTGTTGAGAAATCTTTTTGCATCATTATAATTTAAAAAAGATGTTGATGGATAAATATTCATTTCTTTTACACCTCTCAAGAGCTTAAGAAATTCCGTGTCGTTGTAGAGTGTATCTGGCACAATACACTCTGAAGGCTGAAGACGAAGAAGTTCTTCGATAAGTACTTTATTTATATTGCCTAGTTCTCCTTCACTGACTGCAAAGAATCCAGTAGACAGATCGGCAATGCTAAAAGCAACCGATGTATCATCAGCTAGAATGCTGACAATAAAATTATTAGCTTTTTTATCAAGACTATTTTCATCTAAAAGAGTTCCAGGAGTGACAATACGAACGACATCCCTTTCAACAAGACCTTTCTTATTTGGTGGAGAGAGCTGCTCACAAATAGCGACTTTATATCCTGCTTTTACAAGTTTTGCGATATAGTTATCTACAGCGTGATAAGGGACTCCGGCCATGGGAATTCTTCCATCTTTCCCTCCAGCTTTTCCAGTCAGAGTAATATTGAGTACTGAAGCTCCAACATGTGCATCTTCATTAAAAAGTTCATAAAAATCGCCCATTCGATAAAAGAGGAGACAGTCAGGGTATTGCTCTTTGATAGAGCGATACTGACGCATCATTGGGGTAGAGAAATCTGCCATACCACCTACTATATCTGGGAGAACTGAAGTGGTCAAGGGCAAGCATAAGTATTATAAAATTCATTTATTCTTATGAGTATGTAATATGCTCAATTTAGCCTCAAGAAGTTTTGAAAAATCAGGTAGGATTTGCATTTTTTGCGTATTTTTGCTATCCTTGAAACTTCGTAATGCGACTCAGCGCACATAGTCTACGCTTGGCCGTGTCCCTCCTGCTCGGGGCAGTGTTTATTGTCACTCCTATGGCAAACACAGCGTTTGCTTCAAGCTCAGACCCTCTTTTAGTCTCTAATTCCTTTACTTATTCGAATACTGAAATTCCTTGTAAAAATATCCTTGCAAACTCATTATTAGGGATAGATTCGTCCTTTATTTCTTCTCAATTTGAAAGAGTAGATTATACAGGCTTAAATAAACTTGTTATTACTGCTCCTAATAATAGTTCAGGTGGTTCACTTACTCCAGTTGAAACAGTTCTTAAGAAAGCAACTGATAACGATATTGATGAAGATATTGTTATAACACCAAGTCCTAAGTCTCCTTCATCAAATAGTACTGATGTACCACCAGCGGTTACCCCAATTGCTGTTGCCTCAAATACAAATGGCTCAGTTCTTAATGCTGATGTTCTCTTTAATTTAGTCAATGCGACCCGTGCACAATATGGACTTCCAGCATTTCAGAAAAGTGATCAGATCTGCGCAGTTGCGAATTCACGAGCGCCTGAAGTAGATAGTGAAATTTGGGTAACTCATACCATGCATGCTGGATTTTACGGACGTAATCTTCCCTTCTGGGCTACAGAAAATCTTATTAGTATGGGATCAGAACAGGCAGCACTTAATTGGTGGCTTAACTCACCAGTTCATAGATCAGCTGTTCTTGGAGGCTGGAAATATGCATGTGTGGCATGTGCAGGTAAGAGCTGCAGTATGATTTTCAGTAATTTAGAAGCGAAATACGGTGCACCATCTGCATCTCAGACGACACCTACTCCCACTCAAACAGTAGGTTCACCATTAACAACGATAACTAACTCTCTCCCACTCAGTAAATAGGGATAAGCGAACCCACTACTTTTTTTTGATCCACAAATCCATATCCCCTACTATCTAGACTGAAAGGTCTGTTATCTCCCAAGACAAAGTAGGTCCCTTTTGGAATTACTATCTCTTGTCCATCTGATAAGAAATCGCTGCCATAAGTTTTGATATCAGGCCAGAGATATGGCTCTGATAATTGTCGTCCATTAATGTAGACTTTCCCATTATTTACCATAATCCTTTCTCCGGGAAGACCGACAATCCGAGCAAAATAACTTATTTGTGAATCCCTTTTAAAAAGAATGATTGTTCCACGCTTTTGCGCTATATAGCGAGAAGGTAAGTTAGTTAGAAGTATTTGATCTTCTTTTATCGTAGGAAGCATGGAGCTACCTACAGCATAAAAAGGGCGAACAAAAAAGAGCCAGAGAATACTCAATAAAATAACCAGTATTAAAGGTATAGTGATGAGGACTTTCAGCCATTTCTTCCACTGTGTTGCCTTCCACATAATAATGATTCCAAAAGGGTAGATTAAAATTAAAAAAAGAATTGTTATAATACTCGTGCTTCTTTTGCTCATCAATTTTATTATTTCCTGAACGATTTCATCTGTCAACTTATGATAGAATCGTTTGACTATGAATTTGGCTGCAAGGATGCGTCCCCAAACCCTCAATGAGTATGTCGGTCAAGAAGAACTTGTTGGTCAAGGGAGGCTGATCAGGCGGATGATCGAATCAGATTCTCTCTCCTCAATCATTTTGTGGGGACCACCGGGAAGTGGTAAAACAACTCTTGCTTCAATTATTGCTCATGAGACTGACTCTCATTTTTATACGCTTTCTGCGGTGAGTACCGGTAAAGAAGACCTTCAAAAAATAATTAAAGAAGCTAAAGAAGATACACTATTTAAGAAAAAAACAATTCTTTTTATTGATGAAATTCATAGATGGAATAAAGCTCAGCAGGATGTTCTCCTCCCTTATGTTGAGTCAGGTTTAATTACTCTTATTGGTGCTACAACAGAAAATCCTTCATTTGAAGTAAACAGTGCATTACTATCAAGAAGTAAAGTTTTTGTACTCAAACCCCTCTCATATGAAGATCTGCATACAATTATTACCCGTACCCTCAAAGATGATGAAAAGGGACTTGGAAATTATAAGAATACGATTAAAAGAGATGCAGAAGAACTCTTAATTCGTTTATCTGGTGGGGACGCACGTGTTGTTTTAAATGCATTAGAGATGGCTGCCAATAACTATAAGGAGAAAGCGATTACTACACCTATTATTCAAGATATTTTTCAGACAAAGACAGCGGGACTTTACGATAAAAAAGCAGATGAGCATTACAATATTATTTCAGCTTTTATCAAGTCGATGCGCGGATCGGATCCTGATGCGAGCCTTTATTACCTCATGCGCATG
>JBDHUU010000035.1:0-8527 GCA_039809285.1 Candidatus Levyibacteriota bacterium | reverse complement strand
CCCCTTCCACTATGCTCATGGATGTCGCAACCAACTTTAAAGCAACTGATAGTGAGCCTGACTACATTCCGGTTAACTACGATAATAAGTACCGTGGTCCTGTCCAGGTGAGATTTGCTCTCGGTAACTCTTTTAATGTCCCTGCTGTTAAGATGCTTGCTTTAGTTGGAATAAAAGATGCCATGCAGCTGGCATATGATATGGGCGTTAAATCGTGGGAGCCAACAGATGAGAATCTAAAAAAAGTGGGATATTCACTCGTCTTGGGAGGGAAAGAGGTTCATATGATTGATGAGATGACTGCCTATGCTACATTTGCAAATGGAGGGGTTAGACAAGATCCTATTGCCATTCTTAAGGTCACAGATAGTAAAGGAAAAGTCCTTTATAAAGCAAAAGAACATGAAGGGAAAAGAGTTCTTCCTGAAGATGTATCATATCTTATTTCTCATATCCTTCTTGATAATAACGCTAGAGTTGAAGAGTTCGGAAGTAATTCATACTTACGTGTCTCAGGAAAGACAGTATCTGCAAAGACTGGAACTACTGACGAGAAACGAGATAACTGGACCTATGGTTATACCCCTTCCATAGTAGTGGGAACCTGGGTAGGTAATAATGATAATAGCCCCATGAGTCAGTCTCTTGCTTCAGGTATTACCGGAGCTGCTCCAATTTTTCATGATCTGATGGTGATGGCTCTTAAAGGAAAACCAGATGAAGAAATCAAAAAACCAGATAATATTATGGCTCTTCAGATAGACCCATTAACCGGAGGCCTACCACGTGATGGTCAACCAGCGCGGTCTGATTTCTTCATCAAAGGGACTCAGCCAACTACTGTATCACCGATTTACCAAAGCAAGGATGGCAAGGACTACTGGGTATTTACTGAAAATGATCCTATCTCAGTAGATGGAAAGAATAGATGGCAGGATGGAATAAATGCGTGGATTCAGCAGTATCACAAAGATGAAGAACGCTACAATCCTCCGGATGAATTAAAACAAAAAGTAAGCGGACAATCAGGATCTAATCCTACCCCTACTCCAACCCCTTAGTCAGTAGATGCTGTAACGGTTGCAATAATTTCATTTGTTTCAGGTAGGGTCTGAAGGTCATAAATTTCAGAAGGAGAAAACCATTTTGCTTCATTTGTTTCCTCTAAGTCACGGGAAATATCTACTTCTCCAGATATATATTTCGTTTTATAAACGATCAAGACGACATGTGTTCTATCATTAAATGTATGAGAAAAAACAAACGGTCTATTGGAAAGTATCTCAATTGTTAAGCTTGTTTCTTCTTTAACCTCCCGGATAGCAGCATCAAGTGGGTGTTCCGCATTATCTACAGATCCTCCAGGTAATTGCCATTTATTATGGACCTCAGGGTTTGAGGGATTATTCCTTTTAGTAAGGAGTATTTTTCCGTCATCATTAAAAATGACTGCACAAGCTACGAAGAATTGCAGACGTCCATTCATAACTATTTCACTTCAGCCTTATATTTATCTTTAAGGCTTTTAATTAATGATTTACGAATATCTGAGACGTCATCGTTGGTAAGATTTCTTTGTCCATGCTGATAAAGAATATGAAATGTTCGCGAGTTTTCATATTTATCAAGAAGTGTTGCTTCAGTAATAAGTGAGCTTTCATCTCTAATTGTTTTGATAATATCTCCTGTTGGTACAGATTCGTCAACAATAAGTGAGATATCCTCAATAACAGGCGGATATTTTGCTAATGGTGTGAATGTTTTACTAAGAGTTGCATGTTGAATCAATGCTTCAAAATTTAATTCAAAATTAACTAATGTGTCATCTAATACCTCAATACTCCCTATTACTTCCTTTCCAATTTTTATTTCTGTTTCTAAGCTTGATGTTCCAACTTGAGAAAAGGAAAGATTTTTAATACCAAAGTCCGATGCTAGCTGTTCTATAAGTCCTTTCACTTCAAAAAAGTTCGAAGAAGGTTTTTTAATAAGCCCACCAAGCATACGGGTTTCAATGGGTAGTTTGGTGCCATTCCTTTTATAGACATTTGCTATCTCAAAAATTGCTAACGAGGTATACTGTTTATTATCCTGTACAACTTTTAAAAGACTTGGGACTAGGGTTCTTCGCATATAGACGAAATCTTCTCCCAGTGGATTGGCTAATCTGACCGCTTCATCTGTGGGGCCTTCATACATCTCTTCACTTACCATTGGATACGTATAGACTTCGGTAAATCCCCAATATTTAAAGGCATTTTTGGAACGCTGCTCCCAATAAAAAGGATTTGATCCGAAAGGAGTAACAGACGTAATGTTCATTGGAGGAAGTTCTGTGGGTAGATTATGGTAGCCATAGACTCTAGCAATTTCTTCAATCAAGTCTTCAGGAATTGTAATATCTTGTGCTCTAAACGAAGGTACAGCTGCAGTTATTGTCTCATTCATAGTTATAACTCTAAAACCAAGCTTTTTAAGAATGTTCTCTGAATCCTTAAGAGAAATAGGAATACCTATAACTTGTTGGATTTCTTTAAGAGTTACAGAAACATCTTTCTCTTTATATGGGTGTGGATAGATGTCAATGATAGGAGCGATTAATGTAGCCTCAGCGTATTTCTGGTAGAGGCTAATTCCATATAAAAGTGCATCCATTGCTAATTCTGGATCAATACCTTTTTCATTCATTTGGGCTGCCTCAGTTCTGATGCCAAGACTCATAGATGTTTTTCTAATCTTATGAGAATCGACATTATCTATAAAGAGAACAATGCGGCGGGTGTCATCAGTTACTACGCTATTTTCAAGACCCATGATTGAGATGAGATCTATAATAGCTCCTTCTCCATCATCTCCAACAATATCTCCTCCCGGGAGAGAATATGTCTTATTATCAAGTGTTGTTATCATCTCTCCTTTTTTGGATTCTCTAATTCGGATTGTGTGATTTGACAGTCGGTCATAATCAAAGACGTGGACTGGGTGGCCAATTGTTCGCATAACATAATTAGTGATGTCTATCAGGTTATTAAGACTTCTAATATCAGAGGTCTCAAGTCTCTCAGTAATTTCTACTGGAGATTTCTTTACTTTTACTTCCATTACTGCGGCGCAAATACGAGACACATTTTTTTCATCATTAATAATAGTTAGTGGTGTTTTTTCAGAAGGTTTTACTGGCTCTTTAATTTCTGGTGGAACAAACTTTGCATCAATACCTGCTTGAGGAAGGACTGCTGCAGCTTCACGTGCTAGTCCGACTACTGACATCAGATCAGGTCTATTGGTCGTAACTTCGATATCATAGACAAAGTCATTCTTATGCGGTTCAACTCGTTCAATAGAGATACTGGTAAGAGACATCTCTTTCGCAATATCATGTGCACTCGCCTTTGTTTTTAAATAATCTTTTAACCAAGAATCAAGAATCTTTATATTCATAATCAAAATTGTTCGAGGAATTCTAGTTTGTTTGAGTAAAGCAGACGAATGTCATCGATATCTATTCCTTCTTTCATTGTTAATACTCGCTCCACTCCCCAACCTGAAGCAAAACCAGTATAGATTTTTGGATCTAAGCCGCAATTTTTTAGTACATTTGGATGTACCATACCTGCTCCTCCTAATTCTAACCACCCTTCTTTACAAAGCTTACATCCCTTTCCATTGCATACTCCACATGATACATCTGTCTCAAAAGAAGGTTCTGTAAATTGAAAGTGGTAAGGTCGAATACGTGACGTGCGGTCTGGTCCAAAATAAGATTTAACAAAATAATCTAGTACCCCTTTAAGATGCGTGATTGAGATATTCTCTCCTACGACTAATGTCTCAAATTGATGAAACATTGGCACATGTGAGACATCTGATTGCCTTCTGTAAGTCTTTGCAATATTAAGCATCTTAATATTGATTGGCTTATTTGTCCTTTTTTGCATTTCTATTTGGCTTTCCATTTCTCTAATCTGACCGCTTGAAGTATGTGGTGTGAGAAGGATAGACCCTTTTTGGGAATCAGGTTCCTGGTCAATAAAAAAAGTCTCCCAGTCGTCCCTAGCTGGATGGTTATCAGGGAAATTGAGGGCTCCAAATGCATACCAGTCATATTCGATCTCCGGATAGCGAACACGCGTAAAGCCAATTTTTTCAAAGATTGCAGATATTTCTTCAATTGCTTGAGTCACTAAGTGAAGATGTCCTAAAGGCGGCCTAATACCAGGTTCGGTTACATCAATTTTTTGGATTTTTTCTATTTTTTGGGTATGAAAGTTTACTGCAGTATTGGTGATAGCTTCTTCAATTATGTGTTTGACTTCATTAGCAAGTTGACCAACCTCTGGTCTTTTTTCGACAGGAAGTTTGGCTATCTCTTTCATCGCAAGAGTAAGAGCTCCACTTTTACCCAAGAATTGGAGTTTTATCTCTTCTAATTCTTTCTCATCCTGAGCATCTAAAATAAGAGAGACAGCGTTATTTTTAATTGTCATGAGTTCCTGTTCCATTGTTTTTACTTTAACACAGACTAGCTTCAAATTAAAGGTTCAGTTACAGCTGGGGTGGCCTATTAATTAACCCCAGCAAGTATGACTAGTTAGTAACTGGTTTACCATGTAGCTCAATAAGGGCAGCTAACCCTTCACGTGTTTGGGCAACTTTAAGCATCCGATCCATAGTTTCATGAGCTTTCAGAGAATCTATATGCATAGTATCCTTCGCTACAATATACGCATTGCCAGCTACAGCTATTTCGTTTTTAATTTTTTGGCTAGGAGTAATCTCTACTCCAGGTTTTAATACTTCTGACAACGTTTTCACCTCCTTTCTGCCTCTGCTGAAAGCTTCGGTATGATGGATAGCTTTGCTAGGTTATCCACAAAAAAACCTCCCTTTGGGGGAGGCCGTCTAAAGGTTTTACCTTTCAGTGAGCTTTTACGCTACTATACGTCCTCCCTGTTGGGAAGTAAAGTAAAACCAAAAATAATTGTTTGCTCTAAGTGTCATAAAATAAAGATTATTACAAGGATTTGACTTTGTCAACTAATTGTTTGAAAGATGCCGGATCATTTACTACTAAATCACTTATGATCTTGCGGTCGAGTTCAATATTGGCCTTTTTCAATTTATTCATGAAAACGCTGTAGGAAATCTCTTCCTGCTTGACAGCTTCACCGATACGAGTAATCCAAAGAGTACGGAAATCTCTCTTTCTTAACTTTCGCCCATGATATGCATAGGCATTTGCATGCAAAACAGACTCATGTCCGACTTTAATAAGACGAGAACGAGTACCTCGATACCCTTTCGTAAGGCTTAATAATTTATTATGTTTTCGTCTTGAAACAAGACCTCTTTTTACACGTGCCATATTACAACTCTCCTAACATCATTTTAACTTTTCTAGCAAACTCTCCCTCTAATACTCCGACCTCTTTTTGACGGCGGATGCGGCTTTTTGATTTAAGAAGTTTTTTATGTGACCCGTATTGATGCGCAAATAACACTTTTCCGGTTTTAGTAACCTTAAAGCGTTTCGCTACTGAGTCCTTGATTTTTTTCTTCGGCATTTTGTTTTTTCCTTTCTGGTGATAGGAGTGCAATCATTTGTTTCCCTTCCAAATGTGCTTCTCTATCAATTTTAGAGATATCGGCGACAGCCTCTGTGAACTTGGGTATTATAGCATGTCCGAATTCTGGATGGGTAATCTGTCTGCCTCTGAATTTGAGAACAAGCTTAATTTTATCCCCTTCTTCCAAAAATTGGCGTCCCTTTCTGACACTAACCATGATGTCATTATCTGACATAAACGGTCCAAGCCTGATTTCTTTTGTTTCAGAAACTTTAGCTTTCTTCTTCTCTTCTTGCTTTTTCTTAGACTGTTGATAGAGGAATTTATTAAAATCAATGATTTTAACTACAGGGGGTGAAGCACTCCCTGCAATTTCAACTAGGTCTAATTCTAGTTCTCGAGCTTTTGCTAATGCTTCGGCTCGTGGCAGAAGACCTATTTGCTTTCCTTCGCTATCTAATACTCGAAGTTGAGGAGCAGAAATCCGCTCGTTAATTCGATACTGATATCGTGGATTAGGCTGAAATTTATTTCTTCTTATCAATTGTGTCAGTTACCTTTTGCAAAAAATGGGAAATTTCAAGACTCCCTTGATCTTCCCCTCCTCGCAAACGAACAGAAATAGCATTTTCAGCTACTTCTTTGTCCCCTATTATACCCATAAAGGGTACTTTTTGTAAAGTAGCCTCACGAATTTTGGATTGGAGAGTCTCAGCTTTAGCATTTACTTCAACCCGAATACCCCTACTCTTAAGTTCTTGTGCTGCTTTTTCAGCGTACTCTTTATGCCTATCAGCTATTGGAAGAAAGATAACCTGAACAGGTGCAAGCCAGACAGGGAAATTTCCTGCGTAGTGTTCAGTAAGGATACCCAAAAAGCGCTCAAAGGATCCAAGAAGCGCTCTATGAAAAACAACAGGTGTCTTCCCTGCTCCATCGCTATCAATATACTCTAGTTTGAAATTTTTTGGCTGCTGAAAATCAAGCTGGATTGTTCCTGTCTGCCATTCCCGGCCAAGTGAATCCTTCATCAATATATCAACTTTCGGTCCATAGAATGCTCCTTCACCTGAGGCTTCAAAATAGTCTTGCTTTGATTCACTAAGAACGTCTCTGAGCATCGTCTCAGCCATGTCCCAGTCCGCCGACTCTCCCATAAATTTTTCAGGACGAGTTCCAAAGCGAAGTTTGTAGGAAAGATTAAACGGATTATAGATCTCCTCAATCATCTCCATAATTTTGGCAAATTCACTTTTTACTTGAGAAAGTGTCATAAAAATATGCGCATCGTCTTGACGGAAGGAGCGTGTTCTGAAAAGTCCGTTGAGAGTTCCTGATAACTCAAAGCGGTGAAGTATACTAGTCTCTGCTAAGCGAAGAGGTAAATCATGATGAGATCGTGTCTTAAAGCCAAAGATAGTCATTGCGTTGGGACAATTCATTGGTTTGATTCCAAAGACCTCTGTTCCTTCTAATAATTCTTTTGATTCTCCCCTGACATAACTCATCGGAGAAAGGAACATATCGTCTCTGTAGTGGAACCAGTGACCCGATGTTTCATAGAGATCCTTTTTATTAATCTGAGGAGTAGCTACTTCGAGGTATCCGAATTTTCTATATTTCTCTCGCGTGAAACTATAAAGTTGATTATAAAGGGTTAGACCTTTTGGAAGCCAATAGGCCATACCAGGTGATGTCTCATCAAATACAAAAAGCTCTAATTCTCTTCCTAATTTTTTATGATCCCTCTTTTTCGCTTCCTCAAGCATGGTGAGATACTCATCAAGTTCTTTTTGTGTTGGAAATGCTGTACCATAAATTCGAGTAAGCATTTTATTTTTCTCACTTCCCCGCCAGTATGCGCCAGCTAGCGATAGAAGCTTAAAGGCTCCAATATCTTTTACGGGGTTTTCAGAATGACCTCCACGACAAAGATCTTCAAATCTTCCTGCCTTATAGAAAGTTATTTTCTCTCCTTTTTGCACAATCTCATCGATAAGCTCTCTCTTATACGGATTATCTTTGTAAAAATTCTTGGCTTCTTCTTCCGTCACTTCACGGTGAGTGAATTCGTGCCACTCTTTAAGTGTATCTGCCATTTTTTTCTCAATTTTAGGAAGATCAGATTCATTTATGGGATGTACAAAGTCAAAATCATAATAAAAACCGTTCTCGATAGCCGGGCCGATCGTGACTTTAGTGTCTGGCCACATACGTAAAACAGCGGCTGCGAGAAGATGGGCTGTAGAGTGACGAAGATGATTAAGATGCTCGTTATCCATATGTTGATAGCCTTACTATAGCAGAATTAGCCTCATGAATAAAGATAGTGTCTAATCAAGAATTAGCCAGAGCAGTGGTTCAAGGCTTCTTGATTTAATATAATACTCAGCATTATCTTTAACCTTTTGTCTAACAGCAACTCCACCGTATCCGATAAATGTTGTTACAACTGGTTGCGTTGCTAGATCAGTCACACTATCTCCGATGAAGGCTACTCTTTTATTATTTCCTATTACTTTTACACACTCTGCTTTACCAGTAGTCCGAATGAGTGTGCAGTTATGATTTATTCTTGAGTAATTTCCCTTTGGATCAAAGTAAACTTCGTTTGCATGAATATTATGTGGAGATATATGTAATATATTGGCTAATTGAAGAATCGCTGGGAGGAGTCCTCCAGTAACTAGCCACACATCAATCTTGGCCGATTTAAGTGAAGCAACTACCTCTTCTGCTTTTTCAACAAGTTGAGAACAATAATATTCTCCTAATAGCTCCAAATCTTTTTTTGAAGGTTTAAGAATATCGATTTTTTTTCTAAACACGTCTTCCATTTGGAGATCACCATTCATCGCCAATTCTGTGAGCTGTCGTACTTGATCTCCTACTTTTTTTTGATCTGCCAGCCAGTCTACACCTTCACATGCTACAAGTGTACTGTCTACATCAAAACAAAC
>JBDHUU010000034.1:0-8604 GCA_039809285.1 Candidatus Levyibacteriota bacterium | reverse complement strand
GAGGCTAACACTTCATTCCAAGAAGGATAGCCAAGAAAATAAGGTACTGCTTCAACTATAAGTAGCTTGCTGCCGCTTTATCTAAAGCTATAGTAACGTTTGGGTGAAGGCGCAAATATGAAGATGGAGCATCAGACGAAACTGGTCCTTTGAGCGTACGATTAACACCCCAGGCTTTACCAACACCTTTGGCAAGCAATAAAATTTTTTCAGCATCTAGAATATCTGCAATGCCTTGAGTTAATGCGCCAGTTCGTATCTCGTTTGGATTAACAAAAAGTTGAGAATTAACACCAATTGTTTCAGGATCGAGCGTTACAAATCGGGTACGCGAATCAACCTGAGAACCACGTTCATTAAATGCTAAATGGCATGTCGTTTTAGGCCCAAGCCCTAAAATCGCAAGATCAATTGGTTGATGGACACTAAGTAAGTCTGCATAGCGTTGAGCTTCTTTCTCTGGATCATCTGCACCGCCATTAAGAATATGCCACTCTTTTACGGGGACATGATCGAAAAGATTTTTCCGCATATAACTGTAATAGCTATCCTCAGAGTTGGGATCCATCGGGTAGTACTCATCAAGATTAAAGGCTGTGACGTTGCTAAAATCAACTTGACCAAAATTGTATGCTTGGACTAAGTTCTCATACATTCCAAGAGGAGTGTTCCCCGTAGGAAGAGTTAAAACTGAGTCTTCTTTTTTAGCTACTTGGTCAATAACAAATTCAGCAGCAAAAGCGTCAACTTCTCCCTCCTCATCAAAAATAATTACTTCAGGAGTATATTTTGCTTCAAGAGATTCTCCCTCTCGAAACTTCTCATAAAATTCTGTGACTATTGCCATAGATTATCTACCTTTCCTCATAGCTTCTACTATATCGTCTGTAGTTTTTAAGAAACCCGACACCGATGTAGTGAACTGTTCTTTTCTATTAAACCCATTTAGCAGCACATACACATTCATCCCAGCTCCTTTGGCCGATTGTACACCTATAGGTGAGTCTTCCACAACTAGACAATTTTTAGGTTTCACTCGTAGCTTCTTAGCTACCATTTGGTAGATTTCAGGATCTGGTTTCAGATGAGCTATATCATCTGAAGATACAATACATTTAAATTTGTCAGCAATCTCTAGATAGACAAGTATTTTTTCAATCTCCTGCCTACTACTTACGGAAGCGATAGCAAGTGGAAAAGCTGCTCTGTAAGATTTAATAAAGTTAACGGTTGTTGGAATAGGGGTAATATAAGAAAGTAAATTAGTCTTGTACTCCTGATAAAACTCATTAACAATTGCTTCTTTCGTCTTATCCGAAATCTCTGGACCAAAAACTTCTTCAATAAAAGGCTTAATCTTCTTACCGACTCGTTGTGGCAATGTGTAATCATTCAGCGTAAGCCCATGATTTTTTGTTAGCGTTTGGAGAAGTCTAAATGTTGCTAACTCACTTTGGATGAGAACTCCATCCATATCAAAAATTATTGCATCTACCATAGTTGTTTCGTATGTTTATTACTGATTTCAATAGCCTGAACAAATGCTTCTGTCTCATTAATCACACCGCCGACTTTAGTTGAATTGAGAAAACTTGCTAAACCTCTCATGTATTTATGCAATTTCGCATGATCTAATTCATCTCTTCGTGACAACATCTTTGCTGCGGTTGGAATAATCTCTGTTCCTCCTGACCATAATAAATGATAGGCTACCTGAGCTGTATCCAATTCTCGAGCATTTTGTCCTGTTATCTCCAAATCAAAATCAATATGGGTAAAACCAAAATATGGATCAACAAGCATATTTCCTGCCCAGCGATCACCATAGATAAATCCTAGAGAATGTGCTCTTTGTAAATCTGAAAAAATAGTATAGGTAAGTAAAGTTTTATTAATTTCTGGTTGTTTGCAATACTGATCTAATGTCATAGCATTATCAAGATACGGGTACATTATGACTTTATTATTAATTCCCATCGGTGGTAGGACAAATAACCCTTCTTGGGCTGCCTTCCGACTAAATTTATATTGTTCCTGAGGATTTCGCCTGTTCACTCTTCCTCCATCACCCGTAAATCCAATAAATTGATATTCATAGATGATATTCTCAAAAAGATCGTGATTTTCATGAGGAACCCTCACAAGTGTAGTCATACCATTGCGTTCTGAAAAATAATTAGTGTTCATACCACCAATTAAAGGTTCTCTTAACGTCTCAATTTTTGTCATGACACTGAAACTAAAGCCTTAATTATCTCATCATCAGTTATATCACGAAAATCACGATAAAACTTATCTACCATAAACCCTGACTCTTCAGAGGCGTTTATCACATATGTTTTTATTCCTTCATCTCTAAGACGTTCTAATGCGCTATTATGGGCAATAGGCGAGGCGATAATGATGTTTTTAGGGTTATAATCTAATACCATTTCAGTAGTTGACAAGACAGTGAATCCAGTGGCAATCCCATCATCAACTATGACCGCTGTCTGTCCTGAAAGATCGGATGATATACCTCTAGATGGGTAAATCTCTGATTGTTTTTTAACGAGATCTTTAACTCCTTGATTAACCAATCCATATAAATCAGAAACGGTAAGGTCTAGAAATTCGATAAGCTCTTCATTGAGTAGTATATTCCCTTGATTAACTGCACCAATTCCATATCTCTTATCAAATAATGGAATTTTAGCCGTAACAAGCGGGTGGACGGCACAACCTAACTTCTCTGCAATTGGTTGCGCCACAGGTACACCACCTCTTAGTATTGGTAAGATCACCGGCTTTTGTATATTTTCTCTTGCTAGAAGTAGAGCCAATTGATCGCCAGCCTCTCTTCGGTCTTTAAACATTGGCGAAATCTCTTCTGATCTTTTGATATGGTCTGCTACTAATAAATCAGTATAGGTCTCTGTTCTCATCTGATTGGACCGAAGTGGTCTACCATTTCGGCATAATCCTTGGCTTGTCGAGCAAAATCAATTCCTACCTCCTCAATAAATGCTTGCCTAACTTGACGAGTAATTGGCCCAATAAGCCCATCATTAATAAGCTCACCATTAAACGTTCTTCCATGGAGCTGGCAAATTACTGTCGATGTAACAAAAATCTCAGAGGCTTTCTCAGCATCCGCTACTGTCAAGTCTTTTTCTTCAATTGGAATGGCCAACTTATCAGCGATTTCAAAAACCATTTCCCGTGTCAACCCATCAAGAACACGCGACGTAGGTGCTGTCTGAATTTCGTCACCATCAACCAGAAAGAGGCTAGAACCTGTTCCTTCCGTCAGAAACCCTTCTCTATCAAGAAGGATGCCAGTTGATCCAGGCATTTTCTTTTTTGCTTGAATTCTTCCAACGACATGATCCATTCTTCCATTACTCTTAATCTGAGGAGATATTACATCCTGAGGCATTGCTCGCTGTTCAACGACAACTAAGTCAGTACCATTGACATATTTTTTAGCCATTTTACCTAACCTATTAACAAGTGGAATACAGTGGATGATAACTGTCGGCTCAATGTCTTCTTCTGGAACGATCTCAAATTGTGTGGCTGATCCTTTTGATACATAGTGAAGAATTTGCCAATCTACATTATCTGACTGAGTGGGATAATTTTCTGCTAAAGTCGCTTGCGTTATTTCACGCATCTGTTGGATATCAACACCTGGGTTTATATCAAGTAAAGATAGGCCTGAATATAGTCGGTTAAGGTGAGAGTCCAATCGATAAGGAATATGATCAAATGTACGGGAGACTTCTACAACTTTTTCACCCGTTGAAAGAGCTGTATCGTAAATAGACACTTTAGCATCTGCCTCTGACCTAAAACTTCCGTTGAAGTACACCTTTCTTTCTGACATACTGTCCAACGCGTACACATTGTAGTACTCTCGAGCTTAATTTGCAAACAATACAAGTTTATTGATGTTCTGGTGGTATAATACTTAGCTGGTGGAGTGAATAGTCAAGAAAATTCCTCATTTCTTCACGTCGATTTTCACTATTAAGAACAATTCCAATTATCTTATGACCTTGATATTCAAGAAGTGTCACAAGACACATTCCTGCTTCAGGCGTATAGCCAGTCTTTACCCCCTTTACCCCAGGATACGTAGTAAGAAGATTGGTCTCATTAAATAGATCAAATTCCTTGTGAGTAGATGTTGCGGGGATATCATATTCATACGTTGAGACAATTTTGCCAAAGAGAGGAAAATTATCTAAAGCATACCGAGTCATCACAAGAAGATCTGATGCTGTGGTATGCTGCTCTCCATCTCCTTGCAGGCCAGAGGGGTTACTAAAGATAGTATCTTTGAGTCCAAGTGCTTTTGCTTTGTCATTCATAGCTTGGATAAAAGCACTCCTTCCGCCTGGATAATTACTTGCGAGTACTTCCGAAGCGTCATTGCCTGATGGCAACATCAGTCCATAAAGTAACTCTTCTTGGGTTAGTACCTCACCGCTTGTTAATCCCATGCTGTCTTCACCGACTAACGCGCTTCCATTGACGTAGTACTCATCATCAAACTTTTTATTCTCAAGAGAGATAATTGCCGTCATGATCTTAGTTAGAGAAGCCATAGGCATTTGGGTCATACTGTTATCTTCAAAAAGAGTTTTATTTGTTGTTAAATCATACATAAGGACTGCCTTTGCGGTATAGTCAGGAATTTCTTTTTCTTTTCCTTGGATCTTCTCAATAAATGGTGACCAAAGATCAAGCAGCGTTGCTTGTTTGTTAAAGCCCAGTGTTAAAAAGTCGGGGAGAGGGGAGAGGTATTTTTGGCTGTCACTATTTTGCGGAACTACTAAAAATGTGAATACTATCAAAAGGCTAGTAACCAGAACAACAGTTATAAAGTAACCAAAAAAAGAACGCATCTTCCCATTCTAACAAACTAAAAAAACGTAATGCAAAATCCGCTTATTACGACGAGGTAATAGTATGATACTATATCGTTATGGATCTGCTGCATGCAATAATTTTAGCCTGTATTGAAGGCATTACTGAATTTCTGCCTATCTCATCAACTGGTCATTTGATCCTTGTATCACACGCACTAGGAATACCCGATACTGAATTTGTAAAAAGCTTTGAAATTATTATTCAGTTAGGTGCAATCCTAGCTGTAGTCGTCCTCTATTTTAAAACGCTTTTATATAAGAGACAGTATTGGCCTAAGTTATTCTTATCCTTTCTTCCAACAGCTATAGTAGGATTTACTCTTTATCCTTTAATTAAAGAGGTGCTTCTGAGTAATCCACTTATTACCCTCTTAGCGTTATTTTTAGGAGGAGTCGCACTTATCGCAATTGAAAAAGTTTACAAGGAAAAAGATGAACACGTAGGAGATTTAGCCCATATCACCCAACAACAGGCTATTATGATCGGCTGTTTTCAGGCAATCGCTGTCATACCTGGTGTATCTCGTGCAGCTGCTACCATCATCGGAGGAATGCTATCAGGTGTCAAAAGAGAGACTTCAGTAGAGTTTTCTTTTTTACTTGCCGTCCCTACGATGATTGCAGCATCAGGACTTGATCTTATTAAATCACATGCAAGCTTTACGGCTCAAGAGTATCAGATACTTGCAGTTGGTTTTGTCGGAGCATTTATTTTCGCCTTAATAAGTGTTAAGTACTTTATCCGCTTTATTAAGAATCATAATTTTATCCCATTTGGAATCTATAGGATAGTTTTATCTCTTCTATATCTTCTTGTAATTCTTCGCTAGAGGCTTGACTCACGATTCCTTCTCAGATATACTCTTGAGTGTATTTTAGCTTATTTATAGGGCAATTTTGCCCATACCGCTAAAACTTCTGCCCCACATTCTCTTTCTGCCCCTTTTTTTATGTCATTTTTTGAGAGATTTCGCCGTTTAAAGATATCAGATACACGTGATCGCATTGTAAATTCAAAGCGATATCGTCGTACTGTCGTTTTTATCAAACGAAAGCCTTTCACGAGCTTTTTTGCAACCCTTGGTGTCTTTCTTCTCATCCTCATTCTAGGCTCAGTTATTACCAATCTCAACAAAAAAGAGGTTAAAACGACAACACCTGTTAAGGCAGTTACTATATACACAATAGGAAATGCTCCAACTGTACCGCTTCAAGCTCAAATCCAAAAAAATGGCATCATCCAAGTTGTCGCTCAAGGTCCTGGTATTGTAGATAAAATATATGTGAGTGAGGGGGACAGTGTTAATGAAGGACAAACACTTGTTTCACTATCGACTAATTATCAAGGCGGAAGTGCTCCGGCTTTACAGGCTCAGCTTGCAGTGGCTCAACTAAAAAATATTAAAGATACTTTTGGCCTTCAGAAGGATATTATTTCCAAACAGCGTGACATCGCCACAGCTTCAGCTCAAAATACTGAAGAACTCCGCCAAATCTCTGACAAATCACTCAACGACACACGGGGTCTGTTAGATCTTAACCAATCTAGCCTTGATCAGGTAAATGCAGCGCTCCAAACAACACCATCAAGTGATCCTAATTATGCAGCGCTTAAAGGACAGCAAGCGCAACTCCAAGCGGCTGTCGATCAATTAAGAAATACTGTTCGTTCTCTTGAGTACTCAACCAATACTAATAACCCTCCAACACTACTATCCAATACGCAAAAAGAGCTAACTCTTAAGCAACTCGATGTTCAAGAGAAAGCACTCGATCTTAACAAAAAAGTCAGTGGAATCCAGTATAGTTTGGCTTTGGTCCAAGAAGGTCTTATGCGTCCTGCATCTCCATTTGCCGGCACTGTTCAGCGAGTCAATGTCCAGGTAGGAGAGAATGTAAACCCCGGAACGGTAATTGCGACTATTGCTAGTTCAAATGTGACTAGTACCGCTATACTCCGCGCACCTCAGCAGATCGCAGAAAGTATCTCTCGTGTTGAGCCAACTATTTTTTATATTAAGAACAAGAAAATCGCAGTAGTACCAACCTATGTCTCAGTTGTAGCAACTGACGGACAACTTTATTCAATTATCTATAACTTACCAAGTGGAGTAGCAGGACTTACTGATAACGAATATATTAAAGCCGATGTTCCAGTTGGATACGCAGCCTCTGATGGCGCAAATCCTTTCGTACCAATTGACAGTGTCTATGAATCTCAAAATGAATCAACTGTTTATCTACTCAAGAACAATAAAGCTATTGCCCAAGTTGTAACAATTGGGGATGTCTACGGTGATTATGTATCAGTACTTTCTGGGCTTCATGATGGAGATCGCCTCATCCTTAATCGCAATATAATCGCAGGTGACACGGTCAAAGCAGACAAATAACGATTTATGTATGGCAAAAGAAACATCCTATCTCCATCATCTTCAATTTAACGAACGCCTCAAGAATTCTTTCGTAGGTAAGTATTTAGCTAACCCTCGTTTGCTTGTCCTTCTCTTGTTAGCAATTATTGCGATAGGAAGTTCAAGTTTTTCAAATCTGCCAAAAAGAGTCTTTCCTGAAATCAAAATTCCGATGGTTATCGTTACTGGAGTATTACCTGGAGCCAATCCACAAGATATAGAGTCTCTCATCACCGAGCCAATTGAAGACAGTATTTCAGGAGTAGAGAATGTCTCTAAAGTTACTTCTTCATCCAGGGAAAATGTAGCAGTTATACAGATTGAATTTAATACCGGAGTAGACCCAGATAAAGCGCGAACTGATGTCCAGTCAGCTGTCGATCAAGTAGAGCTTCCAACTGATGCACAGGCTCCACGAGTTCAAACAATTGACTTTGAAAATACACCTGTTTGGACATTTGCTCTTATTGGGAAAGGCGATGTAGCAAGCCTCAATCGTTTTTCAAAAATTCTTCAAAAGAACTTAGAAGATCTTCCAACCATCAATAACGTTACCACAGGCGGACTAGAAGAACGCGAGATAAGCGTACTCATTGATCAAGCCAAGCTCACTACTTACGGTCTGTCGGGGCTACAGCTTTCATCTCTCGTTAAGTCAGCTTTGAGTTCCTATCCAGCCGGCACCGTAACGACGCAAAACTCTGCTTTCGCACTTAGTATTGATCCACAAGTAACATCTATCAATGATATTCGCAATTTCAAGTGTCGCGACCATTACTGAAAGGTCTAAGCCCAACCAAAATCCATCCTACATTGCGGCTCATGACCTGCCAGCTGAAAGGTCAGTAACGTTTAATGTCTTTAAGACTCGAACCACCAATATCGACAAAGCTGTAAAAGACGCAGAAAAAGAAGTAAACGAGTCGTTAAATCAGTACAAAGACCAATTTAAGATCCAGTCCATCAGTAACGCTGGTGAAGACACTACAAATCAATTTAACGATCTAACACATGACTTTATCGCAACAATTATTTTAGTATTCGTTGTTCTTTTTGTCTTTTTAGGAGCAAGACAAGCTATCGTTTCTCTTTTTGCCGTACCTCTCACTTTTCTTATTAGTTTTGCTGTCATGAACAGTACGGGTATTTCTCTTAACTTTATTTCTATGTTCTCACTCTTACTCGCGTTGGGGCTTTTGGTTGATGATACCATCGTTGTTATTTCGGCGATGACCTCATACTTCCGATCAGGGAAATTCACGCCTCTTGAGACA
>JBDHUU010000033.1:0-8743 GCA_039809285.1 Candidatus Levyibacteriota bacterium | reverse complement strand
AACAATTAGCACAAAAAGCACTTGAACAGAATTCGCAAAACAGAATTGGAAACGTCGATGTTAGTAAAATTCCTGGTATGAATGGCGACCCAACAAAACGTTACACAGTAAGTATTGCGACTGATCCACCTAACCCTCAACCAAATGAAGATGTAACAATTTACTTTACTGTTTATGATGCCAATACAGGCTACCAAGTCAAGTTATTTAATTTTGTTTATGAGAAACTCATGCATTTTATTACTGTTAATAGTGATTTGACATACTTTAACCATATTCATCCTGTAGAGAATGACGATGGAAGGTTTACTATTACCACACAATTTCCTAAGGAGGATATGTACCACTTATATGTTGAGTTCCAACCCTTTGGTGGAATCGAGCAGCAAATTGGCTTTACGCTACCTGTCGGAGATATACCAGACAAACCTGTTTTGTCCAACGCTACGCCAGATATAGACAAAGCAAAACTAATTGATTCTTATTCTGTATCAGTTGATACACATGGAACACTTTCAGCATCGCAAATGTCACTCGGAGAACAAATAATCACTTTTACAATCAAAGATGCCAAGACAGGCAAACCTGTCACTACTCTTAAACCATATCTTGCGTCTTTTGGTCACTTAACCATGATTAATCAAAAAACCTTTGACTTTATTCATGTTCATCCTAATAACCTAACCGCCCCACCACCCAATGCTACTAGTGGCCCAACAGTAGATTTTCTGCCTATTGGTATTTATGGACAGTTTACACCTGGGATATATCGGGTATTTGCAGAGTTCAATCCTGACAATAAGCTATTCACCAGTTACTTTACCCTAGAAGTTAAATGAAAATATTTCTTATATCATTACTAGTACTATTATTTTTATATCCAGCTGATGTCCAAGCACATTTCTTGGCAACTGATGGAAGCATTGGAGCAATTCTCCATGTCGACCCTAATGATGACCCGATTGCTAACTCACAAGCCACTTTTTTCTTTGAATTTAAGGACAAAGATAATAAATTCAAACCTGAGAATTGTAACTGTACCTTTGAAGTAGATCAGAATGGGAAAAAGATCTACTCGAAACCTCTTTTGCAAGAAGGTAATAAACCTAGTTTATATAACACAAGTATTTCCTATACCTTCCCCAAACGCGATATCTATACTATACGGATTATTGGAAAGCCGCTTACTCATGCTACGTTTAGTCCTTTTACTTTATCATGGGATTTTCGCATAGATAAAGAGGTAACTTCTCAACAAGAAAAAAGTCAATCATTTTTCTCTACTCATACTATTCATATAGTACTCATTAGTTCTCTCGTAATATGCTTTGTTATCTATCTTATCAGTGGTAAAAGACGTATACCTAAGAAACGTACCAAGAGAGGGGGTGAAAAAAATGAAGAAGATTTTACTAAGCGTTACTAGTGCGATCGTTGCCCTTTTTATCAGTATTGTTCCTTCCTTTGCCCATGTGGTTGTTAAACCAAGTCAAATTGGAGTAGCCGCAAGGCAAGTTTTTACTGTTAGTGTGCCAAATGAAAAAGATAACCCGACCATAGCATTACGTCTTGTTATACCAACTGGATTGAAATCAGTAACACCTAACGTCAAACCGGGCTGGACAATAGATATCAAAAAAACTGGAGAAGGGGAGAATGCGACAGTTACTGAAATTGATTGGACGGGAGGATCTATCCCTGTTGATCAGCGTGATGAATTTTATTTCCAGGCACAAACCCCATCGAAGGAAATTACATTGAATTGGAAAGCATACCAAACATATGAGGATGGAACTGTAGTCAGTTGGGATCAAAACCCTGATTCAATGAAAACTATGTCTGATGAACAAATGGAAGAGAATGAGAAAAAAAATCTCGGTCCCTATTCTCAGACAAAAATCGTTAATGACCTGGCTGGAGAGAATACTCCTGAGAGTACCTCCTCAAAATTAATAGAGACAGAAAAAAAGAGCTCTCAGGCAATGACTCTTTCATTGGCAGCTCTAGCGCTCTCCGTTGTGGCACTTATTGTAGTAACAAAAAAAAGAACATAGTAGAGATAGTTAGGACGGAAGGTTAAACCTTCCGTCCTGCTCTTCAACAGTAATTGCTTATTATTAGACTCAATCTTATAATACGACTATTACTTTGCCATGAAACGTCGTTCAATTTCCACCTCTCTTATTGCATTAATTTTGCTGGGTTTTTTGTTACAGATAATTGTTAGTAGCCTAATTCTCTATAACCTGTCCCTAAATCAGACAAAGAAGTACCTTACCCGTACAGTTGACCGTGTTAGAGAAGATATTAAATACCAAAACGGAAAATGGGACACATCACTCTATAATGCTGACGGTACTGTTCCTGATATCAATCCTCTTTATATTATTACCTCTGATGGATTTGTCATTGAACGATGGAAGCCTATTCATGGTTTTCTAGACATCGCCGAATTTAGTCGTCTGCTTGCATATAGCAAACCTGAGACAATCACGACTATTACTAATGAACACTGGCGGATATTATCTGAGCCGATCGTAGGGAATAATAAAGTGATCGGTGTAATTACAGTGTCTGCATACAAACCGGAACAAAGCGATATCGACCAAATCGATAATCAGCTGCATCAAACTCTCCAAGAGATACAATCAGACTTAGTAATACATGGTGAGAATATAGATACGAGTAAAATTGATGCAAGGAAATTTCCTTACACTATTACATTTCAGGTAGTAAATCACTTCAATAAGTTACTTATTCAAAATGATAACACAACAAGTATTACAAGAAGTCCTACCTTTATTGATAGCAGTTATGTAGATAATCAACTAGATGAAGGACAAACAGTTATTCAAGATAGTAAAACCAGAAAACATTTTTTAACCCTCACCTCACCAATATATGATACTAAACATTCACCAGTCGGAATCATTGTAGCTGCTAGCCCCATCGATACGTTTTATGAATTTAATAAAAATTATTCATTAGTATTATTATTAGTCACCTCTATTCTCCTCATTATTTTTCTTCCTTTCATTGTACGTCTGGTTAAGCAGCAGTTGCTCATTATAAGAGAAAGTACAGCAACACATGAAATCAAACAATTCCCTAAAAGAATATTCTTTGATAGAAAGCTCTGTAAGCTCTTTATAGATGAAGTAGGGATTACCATCCCCTATGCATCCAATCAATACTATTTTTGTGATGTATTATTTTCCAAGCCAACAAAAAGATGGGAAGTCGATCAGATAATTGAACGATTCGGAGATGACCTTAGAAAGGACAGTTGGAGAAAGGTCTATGACACGATGCTCAATCTTAACAAGAAGGTTACACCTTTTACTCATCAAAAACTTTTTATTCTTCGCAACAGAACATATCAGATTAATCCTATTTTTATTCCTCTACTGTCTACCTCAAAAATGTGACTCAAGTCTCATCGCAGTTGAGTCACATTTATAGCTAATACACTTATAGAAGCTTAGTATGGTAAAGCAAAAAATAGGAAATTATTATCCATTTTGAATCACGTATTTCTTATCTCCGTTTGACTCTAAGCTAATATCAGCAAATTATATAGGAGGTTAATTATGTTCTATTTTTCAGAGCTAAAAAACAAACCCGTACTCAATGAAAAAAATAAATCATTTGCCAAGGTTAAGGACTATATTTTTTTAGCTAATGAAACGGCACTACTTACTAAACTTGTCGTTCAAACTAGCAAAAAGAAACAATCCATTATTCCAATCGAATCAATAATTACTTTTGGAAAGCATCTAAAGGTAGACAGTACGGCTCAAGTTACCTCACTTGATGACAACGAACTTTCAATTGCTACCAATCTACTCGACAAACAAATCATTGATGTTAAAGGCGGTAAAGTAGTACGAGTAAATGACGTCGCAATTGCCCATAAAGAAGATACAAATACTTATTATGTGGCAGGTGTTGATATAGGTTTCAGAGCAGTACTTCGTTGGATCGGACTTGAGCATGTCGCACTACCTTTCTATAGAGCGTTTAATATCCACACACACCCTCATAATCTTTCCTGGGCAGATATTGAACCTTTAGAACTGATTCGAGGGACTGTCCAATTAAAGAAAGATGTTGAGGATTTAGAACGAATGAGACCTGAAGACTTAGCAGACTACTTAGAGAAAACGAATATTCGTAATGTCAATGAGATTATTGATAATTTAGATGAAGAATTTGCCGCAAATGTTATCGCTGATTTAAATGTTAACTATCAAACTACTCTTTTCCGACGTTTTGCCTCCGAAAAAGGTGCAAAGCTTGTTACCTACCTTGATCCAGATGAGGCTGTTGATATTCTACTTACTCTTACCAAAGAAAAGCGAAGTGAAATCATGGCGCTTTTGGATGAAAAGAAAAAGAAAGAACTTCATAACCTCATCAGTTATTCTAAAACACCTATAGGAGAGTTGATCAACCCTGAATACATTACTATTCTTTCAGACGATACAGTTGGTTCGGCAAAAGACAAAATTGCTTCTTTTATCAGAGAATCGTATTTCTCTTATTATATTTACATTTTAAATAATGAGGAAGAATTAATAGGTGCCATTTCTTTGGCTAAATTACTTAAGGAATCTGATGAAGTACCGATCTATAAAATAATGGAACAAGATGTAGTTGTTATTCATTTAACCACCCCCAAGGAAATAGCAACAAAAAAGATGCTTCGCTACAAACGCTATGCGTTACCTGTTATTGAGGGACATAAAAAACTCATCGGTATAGTTAGATTTGATGATCTAGTTGAGGATATTCTTAAAAAGATATGAAATTTTTTAGCTTGTTAAAACTTAGATTGTTGTTACTCCTCGCAGTTGTCGGGCCTGGGTTAATTACTGCATTTGCTGACAATGACGCAGGTGGAGTTGCGACATACTCAGTCGCTGCAGCAAAGTTTGGCTATAATATTCACCTTACCTTTATTCCTATTACGATCGTTCTGATGATCACTCAAGAAATAGGCGGAAGAATTGCAGTCGTAACAGGAAAAGGGTTAGCTGATCTTATTCGTGAGCGATATGGTATCCGTCTCACTCTTCTTATTTTCGCGCTTCTGTGTTTTGTTAACTTTGGAGTTATTCTTCAGGATATTGGAGGTTTAAAAGCAGGTCTTCAGCTTTTTCATATTAATATTATTTTATTTCTTCCCCTTATTTTATTATTTCTTTTCTACTTTATCACAAAGACATCCTATGCAAAGATTGAGAAGTTCTTTCTTTTTCTGACCTTCTTCTATGCTGCATATCTTATTTCAGCTATCCTTGCCAAACCGAACTGGCTTTTGCATGTAAAATCAGTTGTTGTTCCCTATGAGCCGATTCACTTTGACTACCTCTATACATCAATTGCCGTACTAGGCACAACAGTAACAGCCTGGGGACAATTTTTTATTAATAGCTATGTAAAGGATAAAAAACTATCTATTGATAAATTGAAGATCAATCAATTTGAAATGTATTTCGGAGCATTTCTGACCAATGCAGTCTCAATGCTCATGATGATTGCTGTCATTGCAACACTTTGGGAACATCATGTAGAAATTAAGGATGCTGCCACAGCTGCACTTGCTATTCAACCATTTGCAGGAGATTTTGCAGGAATTCTCTTTGGTGTAGGACTTATTATCGCTGGATTTATCGGCGCGGCTATTGTACCACTTGCAACAGCGTATGCTTTCTCTGAGTTTTTTGGGTATGAGGGAAGTCTTGATGTAAAGTTTAGTAAGAGTAAACTTTTCTATAGCCTTTTTCTTATTCAAATCAGCCTTGGCCTGGCTTTCACACTTCTTCCACAAATTTCTTTATTTCAAATTACTATTCTGGCAGATTTTCTTAATGGACTTTTTCTTCCTCTTATTTTCTTCTTCCTTTACAAAATTGCTAACGATGAATCTCTTATGGGGCAATACAAAAACAAGCGTTGGCAGAATTACCTTTTGGTAGGTTGCGCAGTAGTTATCTCAGCTGCTGCTTTAGTCGGTGGAATAGGAGAAATTATCGGATTTTAATTATGTCTTTTGCCAAATTACTCAATATAGCTTTAGTCACGATACTAATTATCTTTCTTATTGGAATGGTTACGAACCAGTTTCACGTGCACATCATCATTCTTCTTGGTATTGGAATAGTTATTCTCTTTTTTGACTATTTGCTAAATAGAAAAGTCAAATAAATGTAATTGCTAAGATGCTAAAACTAAGTCTGTATCTTATATCATTTTTTCTTCTCTGGTTAGGGTCAGGCCTCATTGTCACAGCGGTTGATAAATTCTCCACGAAAATACGAGTATCTTCATTTGCTTTTTCATTTTTTATTTTGGGACTTCTAACCTCAATTCCTGAATTTGCCGTTGGTCTTACTGGAGTATCTGAAAAAAAACCAGAGGTATTTATTGGTAATCTTATTGGAGGTATTCCTATTATCTTCTTCCTTATTATCCCTATATTAGCTATCTTAGGCAACGGAGTAAAGCTTCAACATAACTTGACTACCAATAAATTACTTCTCTCATTCATTGTTATACTGGCTCCGGCTTTTTTTGTTATAGATAAAAATATTACCAGATGGGAGGCATTATGTATGATTTCTCTTTATTTCCTCCTTTTTTTCTTCATTCAAAAAGACAAAGGGATTCTAGACACTGCAGATAGTAAAGTGCTTTCAATTAGGGCATATTCATATAAAGATCTAATAAGGATCCTTTTAGGTGTTGGTATAGTTTTTGTAGCAAGCCAATATATCGTTGATACGACTCTTTACTTTGCTAACATCTTTAATGTTTCAACTTTTTATATAAGTCTTATTCTCCTATCTCTCGGAACTAATTTGCCTGAGCTTTCTCTAGCTATCAGATCAGTCATTGCTAATGAAAATGATGTAGCCTTTGGTGATTATATAGGATCGGCTGCAGCAAATACTTTTCTTTTTGGCTTATTTGCAATACTGAGTTCTAAAGACAACATTACAACTAATAACTTTTTTTCTACTTTTCTGATCATGATTATGGGAGTGGTAGTCTTCTTCTTTTTTACCAGGTCTCGTCATGACATCTCACGTAAGGAAGGATTTATTCTCCTTCTTGTATATATTCTTTTTCTTGTGTGTAATGGAATATATCTATGACACATACCCCCTATTTCTCAAAATATACGATAAAAACTTCTCAGGAGACACTTAAAGAATTAAATGTTACTGACAGTGGACTGTCTCAACCAGAGGTTAAAAAAAGAACTGATTCAATAGGCAAAAATGAATTAGTAGGAAGACAAACTCATTGGTATGATATTTTATTTCGTCAGCTTCAATCTCCCTTTCTCTACCTCTTAATAGCTGCTGCCATCTTATCATTTTTCTTAGGCGAGAAGATCGATGGCATAATGATTCTTATCTTTGTAGGTATTAATAGCTTACTTGGATTTTATCAAGAATACCGATCTGAAAAAACGCTTCAATATTTAAAACAATATGTTGTGGCTAAAACAAAGGTATATAGAGACGGTAAAGAAGAGACCATTAGAAGTAGGGAGCTTGTTCCAGGAGATATTATTAGGCTACAACCAGGTGATATTATTCCTGCTGATATTCGTTTTCTCACATCAGAAGTATTACTTGTAGATGAATCGCTTCTTACAGGTGAATCTATAGCAGTCCAAAAGATACATGAAGTACTCTCAAAGGAGGCTACAGTCATCTATAAGGCTTCTAATATCGGTTTTTCAGGAACATCTGTTGTCAGTGGTAAAGGCTTAGGAGTTGTTATTGGCACCGGGAAAAATACGGCTATTGGAGGTATTACCTCACTTACTGTCGAAACTAAGCATGAAAGTACATTTGAGAAAGGACTAGGTAGGCTGAGTAATTTTATTTTAAAACTTATTAGTATTACTCTTATTTTTATTGTACTTATCAACATTCTCCTTAAAGGACCTAATGAGCAAATCTCAACCTTGATTATTTTTGCAATTGCGCTAGCAATCAGTGTCATTCCTGAAGCATTACCTGTAGTTACGACATTTTCTTTCTCTCGTGGAGCTTTAAGGCTGGCCAGACATAAAGTCGTTGTTAAACGACTTTCAGCAATCGAAGATTTAGGTAGTATAGAGGTATTATGTAGCGATAAAACCGGAACTATTACAGAAAATAAACTTACTGTTGATTCCTACTATCCCAATAGCACTAATACGGCTTTATACGCCTCGCTTGCAACACCTCTAGAAAGCATAGATAATCTTACGGATTCATTTGACATTGCTCTTCATAATGCTCTTACTCCTGAAGAAAGAAAGCTCTATACTACCTACCAAAAGTGTAAAGAAGTTCCTTTTGATCCTAAGCGGAAAAGAAACAGCGTCTTAGTTACTAAAAATAATAAAGCTGAACTCATTGTACGTGGCGCATTTGAAAGTATCTCATTACTCTGTAAGCCTGAAATATCTGACGATATGAAAAAGTGGGTAGAAAATGAAGGTAAACAGGGGAAAAGAGTTATCGCGGTTGGAAAAAAATATTTAGGGAAGATTACTGAAGAGAATCTCGTAAAAGAAGAGAGAGACCTTACGTTAGTAGGTCTTATTTCCTTTATCGACCCGCTTAAAGAGACAGCAAAAGTAGCTATTAAGAAAGCGGCCAGCCTGAATATTAAGATTAAAATTTTAACGGGGGATAGTAAGGAAGTAGCTGGTGCAGTTGCAGCCCAAACAGGACTT
>JBDHUU010000032.1:0-8798 GCA_039809285.1 Candidatus Levyibacteriota bacterium | reverse complement strand
CCAAAGAAGTCGGAGCACTTACTGTCGCAGTTGTAACAAAGCCATTCTCATTTGAAGGGACACGAAGAATGGTCGCAGCTGAGGAGGGGATAGAGATGCTTAAAGATAAGGTCGATACGCTTATTGTCATCCCAAATCAGCGTATTATGGATGTAGTAGATCGCAAGCTCTCACTTCTTGAAGCATTTAAAGTAGCCGACTCAGTCCTCGGACAAGGCGTACAAGGAATTTCAGAAATTATTACTATGCCAGGACTCGTTAACGTCGACTTTGCTGACGTGAGAACAATTATGTCCAATGCTGGTTCTGCCTTAATGGGTATTGGAACAGGTATTGGTGAAAATAGAGCACAAGCTGCAGCGAGAGCTGCTATTGCCTCACCACTTCTTGAAGTTACAATGGACGGTGCACGAGGAGTACTCTTTAATATCGTAGGAGGAAATGACCTTACTATGACTGAAGTAGATGAAGCAGTTAAGATCATCTCAAGTTCTGCAGATCCAGATGCAAATATCATCTTTGGAGCAACAATTGATGAGACAATGCACGATCAGATTCGTATTACCGTTGTCGCAACAGGCTTTGACCAGACCAAGCAGCGCCTTCAGCAATTCGTCGCTCCACATTATCAGAGACAGTCTGCTCCAGAACCGCTTCCAAATCCTTTTGTCACACAAGGTTCAGCATCATCTTACGAGGATGATGCTCCACAGCAGCAAGAAGAGAGACATGAAGAACAACAGCAAGCGATGCCTCAGACTTCTCAGCCCCCACAAAAGGAATCTGAAGAAGATGAATGGGACATCCCCGCATTTCTACGACAGCGTAATTAGCTTACAAATCGAAGCTAAATAGTTACTTCAAGACGTCAAATAGACGTCTTTTTTAATACCTCAAATATTAGACCTAGAGTATTATAACTCATAAAAAAAAGAAAATCAAACTATGACCAGATCATATTTACATGAATTAGCTGAGACGCTCAATAAGCACTACCAACAAAATGAACGAAAGCATTCCCCAGACAGAAGAATTAACTACCAATAAATGACCAATCTTTAAGCCTCAATACCGTTATTGTTATAATAAGCAAATGAAAAAACATATTGTTGATGTTAGAAAGCTGTCTGAGGTATTAAATATTTGGAGATACATATATCCTATTCCAGAAGCGAAAGAAGACGATTGTGTTTGGATAGATACTCCTGAGGAGTATGAGACATATAATTTTGTTCTTTCAAGTGAGAAAAAGGAGGAATTAGATAGGGAATCTTTTCCAGAAATTGCTATGTCTTTGTTCTTATCAACTGACAATCCAAATTTTCTAAGTATATCTACTAATTTACCTAACAATAGAGGATCTAGCTTAATCGTATTTAGAGAGATAACTAATGTCATATACTTAAAAGAATATGAAAAAGTAATATTTGAGAGTAATAAAAATGACTATATTTCTGTCATGGAGTTAGAAAGAATATATCCTGGAATTAGAGCAACAGTGAATATAAATCTTACTAAAGAAGAGTACGAAAAAACGTTTAAGAATTATTAATCTTTAGGATTTAATATTATTTTGAGTTACGGGGTAGTAGATTTCTGATTCAACGTTTCCCTTAGTTCCGTAAAGATGTCCTTCTCTTATGATCAAGTTATCATATCCTGGATACTCATGGACGTAGGAATTTCCTTCCTGATCCTTAACTACTCGTAAGGGATAGTACTGCTCGCCATTCTTACCAACTGTAGCAGCAGGATCACCGGCCTCATCCCTTAATGAGAAGACCTGATCATATTCTCCTTTAGCTCCATCTTCAGAGTACGTTTTTACAAGGTTTTCGTTATTTTCATTAATTACTCTTACTGTCACATCTACATGATCATCTGGAACAATATGTATGGTTTGTTGAAGTCTGTAGCGGAAGTTGCTAAATGGGGCAAAAACATTTTCTGGCTCCTCATAGTCATCTTCATAATTATTTCTTCCTCTACCCATAAGATCATGATAGTTATGTCTAGAGTAGTAGGAATCATGATTTGAATTGATTGATTGTTGGATGAGAGAGTTAGTAATAACTCCCATCAAAATTTCCATGCTCATAGGGGGAATATAGACCAAATTCAACGAGAAATCAATGCAGAGCTTTACAAGTAATCCTAAATATACTATAGTACCTTTGGATGTCTAGATTTGCGGAATTCGCGTAGCCTCAACTGAGGCTATCTGAAAGGGCAATTGCGCTCTTATCAGGAAGCTAGGTGTACCAAAGGCACTTTGTTGAATTGAAAGGAATGCTCGTGACTATACGGGTGCCCGTCTGGGTTGTGGTGATGATTTGCCTCGCGCTGATCATTATCGTCGCAGGGGCCACTGTGCTCAGTGGCAATCCGACTCGTGTTCCGCAAGTGGTACTTCCGCTTGCAGCTCTCCCTACGGGAGCAGGCCTCGCGGCCATTCACATTCATCGGTCCCAACGGACCGACGCCACCAAATAGGTGGCATCAGCATCATGTCGTATTCGTGAGCGGGCCCCGATATACTCGGTGCCCGCTCTTTCCCTTTTTAGCCTCAAATTTAATCCTCTCACTACTAGTATTATAGGCCTATTTGTGCTATAATAAGGCATCCTGAAGGCCTTATAAATTTTTGCATTTATATGAGCTTTTAGGAGAACTTTAACTACCTAAGAGTTATATTTCTTGCTTGAGTCAATTGGCGGCATAACGGTGTCGCTTGAGACTCAAGCAGGAGGGAGTAGTGAAGATTGAGTTCAAATTCTTCACTGTGGGAGCCTTTGCGAAATTCTTCGCCTACATCCTTGGGTTAGTCCTCCTAGTCCTTACGGTTGGATTGGCTGTGGCCTTCCCAATCGAAGGGCTATGGCTTTCCCCATGGGGTGTTGTGCTCCTATTTCGTTTTGCTGGGCAACAGTACAGGTCCCGGCAGAACAACATCTACTGGAAGAAGTTCATCCGCTATCCTATCCTCGATGCTCTACGCTCTTACGTAAATGAGGGTGACAGACAATGGAGGCTCCACGGATATCGGACTACTGAGGGGGATTTTGATCACTGGCGGGCTGAGCTCTGGGCTGAATACCCTGAAGCAGAAGTCAATTGGCAGAAGATCATTTTCTCTCTTCTTCCACAGAAGCGACCAAAAGTCGGGAGCTCTGTCCCAGTCTACCGGCTGGACTTCGAGACCGAAGTAAAGCCTACGCTCGACTCTCTCAGGCATCAAACTTATCCTCTGGATCTGATCGTGGTGGCTTTCAATGAGCCTTCCGATCCGGCAGAGGAAAGGCAAGAACGTTTGAGGGAAATTCATGAGTACATCGACTCGATCGGTGACGATCGATTTGTCGTACTCGACCTTCTTCCCGGTAAGCGCGAAGCAATGGCTGCAGCGTTCCGGGAGATCATCGCGCGTCTGGGGACGCCTATCGTGACAGCTGATGGTACCAGTGATATGGACCTAAGAAACGTCATGATCGTTAACGCAGATGGGGACACTGTTTTCGATACCGATACGATTGCTATCGGTATCCATGCTCTTCTCAATGACCGCAGGGCGCAAGCCCTTACGTCTAACGTACAGGTCATCAACGCAGAGGAAAACAGGCTCACCTTCCAAACGTACATGCGCTACATCTTCGCGAACAATCGTGAGCGAGCAGCGCAGCGCTATCGTGTCACTTGTATGAGTGGCCCGTGTATGGTCATGTACGCCAGGAACGTACAGGAGATCCTCAATCATCCGGACGAATGGGAACACCAAATGTTCGGAGGAGAGAAGGTCGGACCTGGAGACGATCGGCAGCTGACTCAAGCACACCTTGTGCGGGGATTGGGTGTCGTCTACAACCCAGAAGTCCTCACAGAGACGGAGTGTCCGGTGGACATTCCACGCTGGAAGGACCAGCAGCTGCGATGGAATAGAAGTGCTCTTCGAGGCTTTCTCACGAAAGTTTTCGATGGTCGCTTTTATACACACTACGGCTTTTGGTCCATTTTCGATGAGTTTTACCTTGCCACATTTGGGTTCATCCTGATTGGCATTGTCATACGCCTTCTGATCGAGACTCTTGTCACGGGCGTGCAGGAAGGATTCTTAGAGGCAGTTCTCTACGTTCTGCCATTTCTGGGAATTGTACTCCTCATGAATTTCGTCCGGACAGTGGCAGAGATTCTCAACAACAACGATCTCAGGTTCTGGAAGTCATCCTTCTACCTGTACTATCTAGTCAGGTACCTGATCCAGATCAAACTCAAGGCGGTCGTGACACTTACAAATAATAAGTGGCTCGGTCGACCCAACTAGCGCTTGGCGCGACTCTTAGGTGGTCCGTTCCAGGCTCTCCTTTCAAGGAGGGCCTGGACGATCATTTTCCTTCAGCTGAGACTGATGCTTCTGGTATAACAGTAATACTAGGCGTTGGTGTCATTCCTTTTTCCTCTTCATCTTTAGAAGATTCCACTTGTGTCTCCGAGGTTAACGCATGCCAATCAAATTGGACATCCTGATCTTGAGCCTGAGAAAGAAAAATAGTGAAAGCTGTTTTTGTTTTTTTGACCCAATACGTGCCTTTAATTGTGTCATTAGGGGTAACTGTCATAACTGGTTCCTGGGAAAAGGCTGTAGAGAAGGTATATGCCGATTTTGTCTCTCCTTTTTTAATACTTATTCTTCCAGCTTGGTCCTTACTGACAGCAAGTGCTCCTTTTACTGTAACTGATTTCTCAAATGTTACTGAGTCATGGAAGATAGCTGAGGCGACAAACTCTACAGAATTTTGGAAGACAGCTTCAGAAGTAATGATTATTTTTTTAAGAACGGTGATGACTTGATCTGAGAACGTCATATTTTTGGAGAGATCATCTTTTTGGACTGCCTTTTGAGATTGTGAAGTGAAATTATTTTGGAGATTTTGTATTTGTTGTGGTTGACTTGCAACATATTTTTGGAGGAAAGAGAGCGTAGGTATTTCAAGTGATGAATCAGGGTCCAACTCCTGACCTGTTGCTAAGTCCTTGGTATAAATTAGCTTGGTACCGCTTAATTCTTCAACAAGTCTAATAGTTTTGGCCATATCGACATTGATGGCCTGACCATTTTTTTCTGAGTAATACGACCAGGCCAGAGGCTCACTTGCACCTTTTGGAAGGAGAGAGAAATTATGAGGAGAGAGGTTAGTAGCATTGCCATCCTCATCTCGTACAAAAAGTTCGCTCGTGCTCGTCCCATCGCCATCTACGTAGTCGATAGCGTATAACTGTATTCCATGGGTGATAGAAGTTGTCGGTGCCGTGCCATTAGCAATTGCCAGGACTTTGGCAGCATTACTACCAAATGAGGTAGTTCCTATGCCTAAATTACCTGTATTAATGACAAAGTTGCCACTATCAAGAAGAAGCGTTGAAGCAGCGCTTCTTCTAAGAACTACGTCTTGTGTGCTTGAGCCATCACCCCATTTGAGCTTCCCATCTGATGTTCCAAGCCATCTTCCCTGAGTATCTCCATTAATCTGAACTCTAAATGCTTCAGAGTCAGAACTCGCTCTTTGTACTCTAAATGATCCGGTTGTCCCCACAAAGAACTCATCTCCTACGGTATTACCATACTTTGTTATGGAAGTATTAGTTCCATTGCTACCCAGCTTAAGTCCTCCGAGTGAGTCAACGACAAATCGATCAATACTTTGGTTACGAAGTCTTAAGAGATTTCCAGTTGTCCCTCCTGATGCCGTAGAATCTACGTACAATCCTTGTGCTTTTGTCCCCGTACCCTTTAAGTCTATCGAGAGACCTGAGGCATTTGCGTCAGTCCCCGTACCATTATGGCTGACCTTTATCGTTCCTTTACTCGTCTCATAGCCAATAACCCCTAGTGCACTATCTTGCGTATTGTTGTTAGTGATACTGAGTGCATTAGATGAGTCGTCATTAGTATTGGTGACAATCTCAACTGCATTTGATGTTCCGTCATAGTTCATATAAAAAGCAGCTTGGTTGTAAAGAGGATTATCAACTTTGACATTGATCATATTTCCTAGTGCTTCGGCTCCAGCATTAGAGAAAATACCAATTCCGCTTCCTATATTACTCGTATTATTGATGTAAAGCGCTCCGCCATTTGAAGAAAGGTAGCCTGCATTCCCTGTTGGATTCAACTCCAAACTATGGTCGTTTGCGCTGCTACTAAGAGTTAGCTTTCCATTGTTATTAAATGAAGCAAGACTTGTTCCACTAGCATTTTGGAGATCAAGTAAAAGAGCTGTCTGGCTGGTAATATCTTGGAGCAGAAGACTCGTCTTATCAGTAGCGCTGGTGAGGATATGTAGCTTGGCTTGAGGAGAGGTGGTACCTATCCCAACAAGTGTGCCATCCGTATAAATAATAGTGCCTGCTTTAAGGCCGTCGCTGGTATAGTAAAGCGTATTACCGTTGCTGCCGCTTGGGACAGAGCTTGCACTTGGAGACGAGATATACGTCGTAAAGTTTTTGACAATAGTCGTATCTGTGCCTTTCTGTACATCAAGTCCGTCAAGGTCATCTGTAGGTGTCTCTTTAGCTACCTCTGACTGAATGAAAAGCTTAAGTTTACCTTCAAGAGACTGGAACTTATCGTCAATTAAAGAAGACTGAGTAGCCTTCATCCACTGGGTAGCGTTGTTGGCAATTGGGACAGCACTTATTCCTCCAACAAGGGCTACTCCTAAGACTGCACTAAGAATCTGGATTAATTGCTTACGACTAGCCATTATTTCAGTATAGAGAATGCTTAGTTAAATATGAAGTAGATAATGGCTATAAAAAACTATATTGACTTTGATTTTTATCCGTACTAAGATACAGGCGCTCTAGAAAAGGAGCATTTGTATTATGGAGAGATTGAAAGGCATAGTTACTGGAGATGCATTTAAAAATAAAGAGCCACGAAGCAGATACGAATTAAGTGCTGAGGAATATTTGAAAGCTCTGACAGAACAAGATAGAGAGAACATGCAAAGTATTCTTTCATTTACTGAAAGTCTTGATCAGAAGTTACCTTATGCAAGGATAGCTATTACAGCAGTAGGAAGTACTATGTATCCAAAAGAACAAAGGCATCATCCTGCTGAAGATATAGATCTTCGTATTCTTAACTCTGCTCCTGTGAATTCTCTTGAGCGTGAAGATACAATACTTGAGCTTCAAGACGCAATACGGAACCACTTAACTGAACAAGAGTTAGATTACACAGAGGACGATCGTACCGTTTCTACTAAATTAATAGAAGGATATTCAGGAGGAGAAAAAGAGCTTGTGCCATTTACTGATTATGACAATAGTGATCTATCATTTACTGTCCAATTTCCACAAGGACTACCATTCCACATCTCTCTTTCTGGACTTAATAATATTGATTTAGATTCATACCTTGAAGCCGAGAGGAAAAATAACGGGCACTTTGCCTTACTCTACCAATCATAATTCCTATTGATTCGTTAAAACTTATTTTCTTTGCTTTTCGAATCTTTGATAACTTTTTTGTATGTATCTATATATCGTTCTGTCATTTGTTTGACAGTATAGTTCTTCTCTGCATGGAGACGACACTGAAGTCTCATTTCATGATACTCTGGTTCAGAGAGTGCATAAATTCTTTCTATTGCTTCACAAAATCCATCAATACCTGTCTTTTTAATGATAAAATCTCCCTTTATTTCATCAGGTGAAGGATTAATAACAAAACCTGTTACTCCGTCTTCAATAATTTCAGGCGTAGATCCACGTGCATAAGCGATAATGGGTGTTCCACTTGCGAGTGCTTCAACTAAAACAAGACCAAATGGCTCTTCCCAATGAATAGGAAAAAGAAAAATTTTACTCTTCTGAAATTCATGTGCGAGTTTATGGCGACTCAAGGATTCTCTAACGGTCAGGTTATGAATGGATGGACGTTTTCCCTCAATAATTCCCTTGAACCATTTTGGGGTTTCCTCTTTAATAAGAGGGAAAATAGAAAGTGGGCGTTGGGATTTCTTAACAATTTTTATTAAATCAGTAATCCCTTTTTCTTTAATAGCACGTCCTGCCCAGATCATATCCCCTCCGCCGTCTTTGTTAAATTTCCACGTTCTTTTTATATCAATTCCGTGAGGAATAGTCGCTACATAGTTTAATTTTGGTAATGGTAAGCGTTGAGCAGATGAAAGTGAGATGAAATACAAGTTAGGTAAATTATTAAATAAAGAAAGATATTTTTTGGTATATTTATCCTCAAGAAAACTGCCATGCATGGTGATAAGGATAGGCTTGGTAACAAAAGGTGCGAGCGGAAGAACAGTATCGCCATTGCCAATATTGATGTGATAAATATCAAACTCTTTCTGCATACTCAAGGCTTTTGAGACAAGTGCCAATTCAAAGGTCTTATGATGTTCAATTCCTATCGCAGGGTCACTTAATGATGAACGGTAATTGATACTCTCAATCTTGACAGGCAACTCTGAATCGCCTGAGGAAAAAGCAGTTATATCGAGGTTAAAACGTTTGGAGAGACGTTTTAACTGTTGGATAAGGATATATACGAAGATTTCAGTCCCTTTTTTGGTATGTCTGTTAATCGAGACGAAATTTGAATTAACAATCGCCAATCTTATCATCTATTTGTATCTTAACAGATAAAGACAGCTCAGCCAAATTTATGAGAGATCAAAGGATTCATCATATTGCGGGATGATGATATCTGTTACTCCTAATTCTTTTCCAATTCTTTCTCGTAATGCTTCTTGCTGAGGCAACTCTCCATGAGTCAG
>JBDHUU010000031.1:0-8873 GCA_039809285.1 Candidatus Levyibacteriota bacterium | reverse complement strand
GGTGAGGTAATACTGAATGCCTCTTCCTCACCTTCTACAAAGACGCGAAGGCAAGACAGATTTAGTATTCTTAGCGGAAGAGTAAAGGAGAATACGTATGTAAGTGAGGAAGATTTCGAAGGAAAGACGTATAAAACAAGCCGTTACGTTACTGACATTCAGCCTATCTTAGTCGAAAGTTTAGTAAATAATGCAGAGCCATGGGACAAGGTAAATAGAGAAGTTAGGCATGGGCAGTGGCTGGTAAAGCCATAAGAAATTTGTCTATGCTATGATAGACAAATGCGTAAAAACCTCGTCTTTTTTGGTGTAGGGTTAGCCTCATTTTCCCTCTTTATCATTTTCTCCTACTTAGTCCACAAGAATCTCTTTACCAGCATTGATTTTGATACGACAGTTAGACTTCAAAATAATATCCCAAGACGACTTGATGAGCTTTTCTCTATTTTTAGTGATATAGGCAGTTTTGAGCCAATGCTTGTCGTCTTGGCTATAATTCTTGTCCTTTGGCGAAAGATTTTGGCGGGATTTCTCTTTCTTAGTGCCTTCGTTGCGTTTCATGTCTTTGAGCTTTTTGGTAAATACATGGTCAATCATCCGCCTCCGCCGGAATTTATGCTTCGTACTGAGCGAATAATACAGTTTGATCAGTTTCATGTCAGAACTGAGTTTTCATACCCTTCAGGGCATAGCGGTAGAGCCATTTTAATCGCTAGTCTTTTGCTCTTTATTATTTGGCATTCCAAATGGTCACGAGAAGTAAAAATTGTCATAAGTACGCTGATTATTATGTATGTAACGATTATGCTCGTGTCACGTGTTTATCTGGGAGAACACTGGACGAGTGATGTTATAGGGGGAGCACTTCTAGCCTTAGCTCTTTCTTGCCTTTCCTTTTCAGTCTCCCATTTGCCGAAATCTGTAAGAAATAAAAAACTACATCACCTATCAGAACAATAATTAAGTTGATTTTGGAGCTTTATCAATTGAGCAGTACTAGTGTATACTAGGGGCCGATAAGGAACTTATTGTAAGACGATGCAGAGTAGACTCAAAAGCCCTCTTACTGAGCGATTAGAAAAAGCAGTACCCTTTACTGATAGACGATCTTCATTTTTTCGGTATGGACTAGTTATCGTTGTTTGTATTACAGCTTCATTTCTCTTTTTTGGAACAAAGGCTATTTTAGGGAATACTAGTCCATTTCTATTTCTATTAGGCGCTGTGCTTATTACTGCGTGGTATGGAGGCTTGCGGGCAGGTATTGTAACGCTTGTATTTGGCATTATTTTTAGCTGGGTCGCTTTTGTCCAACCATCAATCTTTATTAATAGGGAAACGTTTGTTAGAACTCTTTTTCAGTATTGTCTTTATATCTTCGAGTCTATTCTAGTGCTCTTCCTTATCAATCGACGGAATAAAAACTATGAAGTCATGCAGGATAGAGCTGCACAACAGTCACTCATTGCCACCATTGGAGCATATGGTCTTGAGGAGAATAATATTGATATGGTGATGGATCGTATTGTGAGATCGGTTACAAGGGCTCTTGATGTTGATTATGTTGCGCTTTTTGAGTTGTCACCTGATGAAAAGTTCCTACGCCTTCGTTCAGGTATAGGATGGAAGAAAGGAGTTGTGGGAAGAATGATGATTGATGCAAAAAGCGGATCTCAAGCCAGCTATACACTTCAGACAAATAAGCCCGTCATCATAACCGATTTTGCTAAAGAAAAGCGATTTAGTGGGAGTCAAGAACTTACATCACAGCAGATTACTAGTGGGTTAAGTGTAGTCATTCCAGGGCATCCACGACCATTTGGTGTCCTAAGCGTTAATACCAGCCTACGACGAGTTTTTACTAAAGATGATGTTGACTTCTTATTGGCATTAGCTCATGTATTAGCAACAACAATTGAACGAAATAGTACTCAGAAAGAGTTGGAGCTGGTAGCAAATCTCAATAGTAAACTCATCTCTCTTGATCCATACCGCACGCTTTCGGAGGTAGTATCGGCTATTGTTCCTGCATTTGCAGATATTTGTGAGATCTACATTAGAAGAGATAATGATAAAACCGACCTGGTAGAAATTAAAGCAATTACCAAAGAGAAGGAGCGTCTTTTCAGAGAACTTGGTAAAAAGTATCCTCCAGTCAATAACTCCAAACGCTTGACAGCAAGAGTCCTGCGAAGTGGTAAAGCTACATTCTATCCTCATGTTCCTGATACCTATGCAAAGGCCAATAGTATAGACCTAGAACAGGAAAAAATTTATAAAAAAATAAATATGATTTCTAACATCGTAGTTCCGATTAAGATCCGTACCAAAACTACCGGGACAATAGGCTTTGGTTCATTTAGTAAAGGGCGACTGTATACAAAAAGAGATTTCTTATTTGCTCAGGAAATAGCGGGTCGTGTCGCGATAGCTATTGATAATGCTACTTTGTATCAGGAAGCTCGAAATGCAGTCCAGGCAAGAGACGAATTCTTATCAATTGCTTCGCACGAACTCAAAACTCCTCTTACCTCAATGCTTTTGCAATTACAGACTGTACTCCGAAGCATTAAGAGTCAGTCTTTAGCTGATTTTTCAATTGAAAAGACAATGGTTTCATTGGAAAGTACTATCTCTCAGAGTAAAAGACTTAGCAAATTGGTTAATGATCTTTTGAATATCTCTTTAATTACAACGGGAAGACTTGAGTTGGAAAAGGAGAAAACAGATCTTACACGAACGGTAAAAGAAGTTGTGGCTCGTTTTGAAGAACAGGCGACGAGGGAGGGAAGTACTATCTCATTAGATCTTTCTTCCAAAGTTATCGGGAATTGGGACCGAATACGGCTTGAACAGGTAGTGACCAATTTAGTTACTAATGCAATTAAATACGGAAATGGTAAGCCAATTAAGGTAGAGTTAATGAAAGATAAGAAGTATGCAGTTCTTACTGTTATTGACCAAGGGATCGGTATTCCCAAAGAACAGCAGGATAAAATATTTGATAGATTTCAAAGAGGAAAAGTTAATTCATCGATTAAAGGGTTAGGCGTGGGACTATATTTGATAAACGAAATAGTTAAAGCACATCGCGGAAAAATAAGTGTTGAAAGTATTCCTCAAAAAGGATCCACCTTTACTGTCCAACTTCCTTTATAACTAGTGTTAGTTAGTGCGTGAGCAGCCGCGGCAGTTGCCACGGCTGCTCTGTCGCACGTTGAGAGTCAGCGTCCCGGATCCATTCTGTGGGGGTTGAGGAACATGTCATATCCCACAGTTATGAAGTAGAGGACGAGTCCCAATGTCGCTCCCACTTTGTACAAGAGACGAGAGTCGCTTGCCCAAATCGGGATGATGCTGCTGCCGACCAGCAAGGTGAGTGCAGGCCAGGTGATAAAGGTATGGAAGAGCTCGCTCGGATTGAAAATATCCTTTGTGCTGAGAGAACGAATGTCCACAGCTTCCCATAGGATATACCAACCCACTACAAGGCCCATCACGACCAAGGCGAGGTACACCCATCGTTGGGTGTACCATCCACTCGCTTCGTAGTCGCGCAGAGCGCGGCCGGCGAAGAAAGCGTAGAAGAGACCGATGGCGATCGAATCACCAAGTCTGAACGACCACCATCTCAGGAAATAGACTTCTCCTTCCAAGAATTGGCGGACGAGTAGTACTCCTACGAAACCGAAGAGGAGAGTGACAATCATTCCTGGTATCGGCCCGAGGACAGCATACGGCGGACGGACAGATGTTCCTAGCCAGGAGGTAACTGCCTCCCAAAACCAGTCCACAACTAACTCCTTTTTTAACTCAAACGTGCGACTTCAGCCACCAGGGCTGAAGGATAGACGGAGCTTTGGCTCAGGCTGACACAATCGTCAGAGAGAGCCTTGTTCCGAGTAGGGGAATTCTAACACAAAGGAAGCAAAAAGTAAAAACTATAAGATATTTTAGAGCTTAGCCAGTAGCGTTGATGTCGCCAATGCGGACATCAAAAGGAAGATGGTATAGACCACGCTCTACACCATAGTTAATGCGGTTAAGAATACTTGAGGTATAGTCCATTGAGACATAGTCATCCTTTGGCCTATAATAGGCTCCAACAAAGGCAAAGCCATCTACATTGCGATAAAGCCTGTTAACAGCTTCATTAATAGACTTGCCAGCTCCTGTTATAATAGCCAAATTCCAATCAGAGCCGATGGAGACCAAATGACCTCGAGCATTGCGTTGTACATCCCACAGCCAGATATCTTTTTCAACTTCTGGCTTGTAGTTGACCAGGATATCAGCTGATACTGCATCATCGTCATCGTGATTCATATTAAAGACACGAACTGATGAGGCAACAGTTCCAAGTGTAAAAGGATTTCTTTTTTTTACCAGATTGGTAAAAAAGTTATCAATACTCCCGCATTGAGCCATTTCAGTAAAAAGGCAGTTATAACCTGGTCTATTCGAGCAGAATTCACCAAAATACATCTTTCCATCTTTCTTGCTAACCAGAATCGACGCGTCCCAAATAAACCAGCCTTTATGCTGTTTAGCCATCTCATCAACGATTGGCGGGAAGGCTATTTTATTGATTCTATCATTCATATCTGTTGGGAAGACGAGATCTTCAGCACAGCCCGTCTGAACCGAGATATTGCCACTACCAAATGATTTGTTCTCAAAAAGGATTGAGGTTCCCAATGCTACGCCGTCGTAATAGTATTTTTCAGGCGTCATCTCGATAATGGAGGGGATGAATCGTTCTAAGATATAGCCCAACCTTTCATAGTTCTCAGGAAAGTTAGTAAGGACTTCTATAAGCTGGTTATTAGCTAGTTCTGGATCCTCAACGGTTGGAACGAAAGTGCGCGCACTATCATGCTGTCCCTTTAAGACCCAGATATCCTTACTTTCTTTAAGGAATTTGACTCCATCATCGATTTTTTGAAAATCAATGATTTCTGGTGTATAGAGTTTGGAGTAATGTTCTTTGACAAAATTTTTAGCCCCTTCACGGTCAACCTCAAAGAGAAAGTCTTCTTTAGTTGGGAAGTTGCCATGGAAGCCAAGATCACGTACCATATCAGCCCAACGGAAAAGGTTATTTTCCTCAAAGAAGACGAACCACTCCTCGGGATTTTTTATCTGCTTCATCTTCTCAACAACTGTGTACGCATCCTCAATGGGGAGCATATTCTTAAAGAGTTTTAAACGGCGTCTTTTATTTTGTTCAGATTCAGTCGCGACCTCTCCGTCCATGACATAATCTTTAATGTCTTGGATGACACCCACCATGACTTCAAAACCTTGCTGATGGAGCTTATGGGCGATTGGAAGACCGAGTCCTGAGAAGGTAATAAAGATATACTTCATGTAACTTAATAAGTATTAATAATTTGTGACAAAAAAACAAGAGATCAGATTATCCTTTCAAGATAAATAGAAGAGTTAAAATTCTTATTTTGTCAGTAAAATAAACCCAATCCAGGCAATAGCAAGACCTAAAGAGAGAATACTGAGACTAAATACAACAATACGAAGCTCTGTATGAGATAAAATTGGCTTTCTTGAGACTTCCTTCACGTAGCCTTATTGTATAGGAGCCTTTGATAGATCTTCAAGATGCTACAAATAAGAAGAATAGAAATAATTGAATATAATGGTGCGAAGTAAAGATTCCTAAAATGTGAAATTGTATTAGGTGTTATCCAAATAAAGAGAATTTTGGAAATATACGTAAAGATAATAAGATGAAAAATAAATAAGATCATGGAATTCTTACCTAAGAATTCCAAAACCTTATTTGCTCTTATCACATAGCTCCAAGCGACACACATACCAATTCCACAAATTGCACTGAGGTAAAACAAAAAGTAATTTCCCATACGATTAAGTCTCATATCTACCTGATGTCCAGTCAAGTAAAAATTAAGACTGGCGAGGAGAACTGTAAAAAGAGTAAATAAAATTGCAGATGTAAGTCTTTTATTTTCAAATAACGTTTTAAGTCTTGTATTGCTGTTATATAGATATCCCAACCCAAAAAAGACAACACTACTTAATGCTATCTCGCTTCCAAAAGGAAGCTTAAGCTGTGGATAAAAGGCGGCGAGGACATAGCCTCCCATTGAACATATGAATAAGAGAGGCAAAAGTACGTTAGTTTTATTACTTACGTTACTTAGTATAGTAAAAAGGAGACGGGTAACAAAAAGACAAGGAAGGAACCACAGCACTGCGTTATAAAAGAATTGTTTGCCGCTGCCATTACCATAGAGAATATTAATGACTACTTGGACAAAGCCTGAAAATTGAAAAGTGGGAATATTTGGAATGAGCCATAGACCATAGCAAATGAAAGCGAAAAGAAAGTAGGGAAGCAGAATCCCCTTAATTGCTTTCTTGAGGCTTTTAAGGGTACTTTCGTGCTGCTTATGATGAAGTGTTACGCCTGATAGGAAGAAAAAAAGTGGTATGTGGAAGGCATAAAAAAGAAATCTGAATTTATCCTCCGATAGTCCATGGGCATAGATAACGCAAAGAATCCCGATCCCACGACAGATATCTATCCATGATAATCGCATCTTTGACATTCTCTGATTGTACCAAAGGTTAAAGTCTTTTATAATCGCTCTAATGGAAAAAGCAGTCTGGGATTTCAAGTCTCAATTTGAAAAATTTGGTAAAGACGACCATATATTTGATTGTATGGTGGCAGAATTTCTCCTTTCAGATGGCCGCTACATCCCAACTGAGGAGAGAGCATTAAGAGATTACAACGTATCTTCTCTTGAAGAGCTAGCAAGCCTTCAACGTAAAAAATTAGAAGCACTTCCTGCAGTACAAAAATTATTTACTGAAATTGAAATACCTCTCGTCCGCATTCTAGCTCAGATGGAACTAAATGGAATTGAGCTTGATACTGTACATCTTAGAGAGGTTGGAAATGAAATTGAAAAAGCAATTACTATTTTGGAGGAAAAGATTAAGAATGAAGTTGGCTTTGATATCAACCTTAATTCAAGTGTTCAGGTAGGTAATTTTTTAGCAGAAAAAGCTGGAGTTCCATTATCTAAAACAAAAACAGGGCGTTATGCAACTAACGAGACAGAAATAGCCAAATTTGCTGACCAATTCCCAATTGTTTCAGATCTGTTGAACTATCGCGAATTAACCAAATTGCGCTCAACCTATGTTGAGAGTCTTATTGATAAAGTAGATGAGAAAAAAAGAGTCCATACGACTTACAATCAGGTTGCTGTCAGTACGGGGAGGCTCTCTTCATCAAATCCAAATCTTCAGAATATCCCGGTAACCTCTCAATTTGGTCAAAAAATTAAGTCTTGTTTTGTTGCAGGAAAAGACAAGACTTTTCTTTCATTTGATTACTCTCAACAAGAATTAAGGATTCTTGCTCATTTGACTGGTGAAGAAAAATTAATTGATGCATTTAGTAATAATCGTGACGTTCATAAGATAACTGCTAGTCAGATATTCCACGTCGATTATGAGAATGTTACTAAAGAACAAAGAATGGTAGGCAAGACCATAAATTTCGGCATAATTTATGGGATGAGTAGTTATGGAATGAGTGTCGGACTTACGATATCAGTTGATGAAGCACAGGGTTTTATCGATACCTTTTATGCGACCTATCCTAAGATTCAGACTTATTATGAGAATTATCTCAAGCAAGCAAGAATTGATGGTTATGTTGAGACAATGTTAGGCAGAAGGCGTTATGTATTTGAGTATCCTCAGCAGAAATCTATCGATAACTCAACGCGCCGAGTACTTATGAATTATCCTATCCAAGGAACCGCAGCAGATCTTATGAAAAAGGCGATGGTTGATATTGATAGAGAAGTTTTATCTAAGGAAAACGAGATAAAGCTTCTTCTTCAAATTCATGATGATCTTGTCTTTGAAGTTGCCAACGAGAAAGAAAAGGTAGAGAAGTTAGTTCAGGCAATTAAAAAAATAATGTGTGAGGTATATCCACTCTCAGTACCTATTGAAGTTGATGTAAAGATGGGAAAGAACTGGGGGAAGATGGAAAAGGTAAGCCAATAGCTGGGCTATGTTAGAATAGCTTATATGAGTAGAACGCTTCTAAGTGTTTTGGCAGGCTTGGGTGGAATGTTTGGTTGGGGGACGTCGGATTTCTTGGCAAATAGCGCTTCGGAAAAAGTTGGGCATACCAAAGCATTTTTCTGGTCGCAGCTTGCAGGTTTAGTACTTGTCGTAATACTTCTTTTTATACTAACTCCAAGTTTTGCAATCGCTCCATATTTAATAATACTTACGGTTATAGGAGGTATAGCCTATGCATTAGGCTATCTATTTTTCTACCAAGGATTTGAAAAGGGAAATGTTTCTGTAATATCAGCAGTCGTTAATTTGCAGGTAATTTTTGTAATTATTATTTCTTTTTTACGCGGACAAAGACTTAGTTTACTTCAAATCCTTGGAATTACTTTACTGCTTATAGGAGTGACACTTGTATCTGTTAATATAAGTGATTTAAAAAAAGGATCGATATCACTTGTAAAAGGAGTTAAAGAAACTCTTCTAGCAACGATAATGTTTGGTGTATTTTATTGGCCACTTAATGAATTTATAGTCGAAAAAACCGACTGGTTGACAATTAGCTTTATTACCAAAGTTACGGCAGTTATGGTAGTCCTTTTAATTACCATTTTTAAAAGACAATCTATTAGTATACGAAAAGTTACTAAGAGACTCGGAGGTCTTATTGCATGTATAGGTCTTCTTGAAGCAGTTGGAGTACTTAGCGTGACGTACGGCCAATCTTACGGTGACGGGATAATTGTCGCACCTATTTCCTCGTCATTGACGATAGTTACGGTTGGATT
>JBDHUU010000030.1:0-9028 GCA_039809285.1 Candidatus Levyibacteriota bacterium | reverse complement strand
GTTTTGTTAGATCTTGTTAATGCTGAAGTTCTTCCTCCATCACTTGAGATTTCAACATATAAAATTGAAGATCTCGACCCAGTGGCAAAAGTTCTGAAAGACTCCCCCTATGTCTCAGACGTAGTCTTCCTTAAAGATGTTGTGTCGACACTCATCTCATGGACTGATGCCATACGTAAAATTGGGCTTGCGCTCGTGGTCGTCCTCGCAGTAGTCTCCATCTTTATCATGACGACTATTATTGGATTTAAGATAGCTCAAAAGAAAGAAGAGATTGAAATTATGAGGCTACTCAGTGCCACAAATTGGTATATTCGCTGGCCTTTCTTACTTGAAGGCATGTTCTATGGAGTAATCGGTGCATTCCTAGGATGGTTATTTACCTTTGCGCTGACAATTTATGCTAGACCTTATCTGACTTCTTTTATGAGAGAAATCCAACTTGTAACGGTATCACCTACTTTTCTTCTAGCACTCCTTGCAGTTGAGATAGGTTTAGCTATACTTCTTGGAGCTATTGCAAGCTTCATGGCTGTCTTAAGGTATTTAAAGTAATAATCATATGCAAAGTAAGTTGAAAATAATCAGTTTTTTTGTCGTCTTCATTATGAGTTTTTTCCTGGTAGTCTCTCAGAAACCCCTTTTTGCTGAGGATCCAACTCCTACAGGTACAGTAACACCAACTCCTGATAATAGTGCTCAAGTAAGTGATCTCAATAACAAAATTAAAGATTTAGAGGCGAAAGTGTCGGATCTTCAATCCCAAGAGAAGTCACTTTCGTCACAAATTTCTGTAATGGATAATCAGATTAAGCTTACTCAATACCGTATTGAAGCAACTAAAGAGCAGATTACAGAACTCACTCAAGACATTGATAGTGCCTCAGAGCGAATTGCTCATCTGGAGGGATCATTGACTAACATCACAAAGACGCTTCTTAATAGGATATCTGCAACGTATCAGCTCGGATCTATCCAGCCATTACAACTCCTTCTCTCTTCGCATAACTTTACAGATTTTATCGCAAAAACAAACTATATTCGTATAGTACAAGCCCACGATAAAGAAATGATGTATAACACTGTTCAGGCAAAAAATGATTATGCAAATCAAAAAAATATTTTTGAAGATAAAAAAAAGGAAGTGCTTGCGCTTCAAACTCAACTACAGGACTATACCACGCAGCTTGATTCACAAAAGTCTGAAAAGCAGAGGCTTTTGAATGATACCCAAGGTAGTGAAGCTAATTACCAAAGGCTTTTAGCTCAAGCAAGAGCGCAGTTAGCAGGATTTAGTCGTTTCGTTCAAAGCCAAGGAGGTGCTTCTTTACTTGGAAATCAAACAGTTTGTGATGATTGGGGCTGTTATTATAACCAGCGAGATAGTCAATGGGGAGGGAATGCGCTTAATGGTACTCATTATACTTTAGCAAGTGATGGATGTCTGGTAACATCAATGGCAATGGTCTATACCCATTATGGTCATCGCTCTGTTACTCCTCAAACAATTAATAGTAACCCAAGTAATTTTGCTTCGTATGAGCCAGCCTGGCTTCTTAAGACAATTGTTGCTGATGGGACTACTGCGACTCGTATCAGTTCGTCGATTGACAGTGAATTAAGTAATGGACGACCAGTTATTGTTGGAATTAGTTATGACGGCGGACCTTTGGCAGACCACTTTGTAGTTCTTATTAGTGGGTCGGGTGGAAATTATCAAATGAACGATCCTTATACGGCAAACGGACATAACATTCCTTTCACCTCACACTATACTGTCGGAAGTATTCGTGAAATAGACAGAATCAGCATTTAACTCCTCATAGCAACTCTTCAAGATACTTTTGTTTTATGTGCCGGTGAAGGCCTTATGCTTTGTATTTGTGGTATACTCGTATATCTTAAAAAAAGAAGAGGAGAATTATGATACAAATTTCAGAAAATAGTGAAGAGACCTATACACTAGCTGAGCTTATAACAGCGAGAGTTAAACCAGGGCAAGTTATTGCCTTAAAAGGTGATTTAGGAAGCGGTAAAACTACTTTTACCAAAGGTGTTGCGAGAGCGCTTGGGATAAAACAGCATATAACATCTCCAACTTTTTTGATTGTTAAGACCTATGACGTACCCCAAGAAAAAATCAATAAACTTTATCACCTTGATCTTTATCGATTACAATCTGAAAAGGAAATAGAGGAAATAGGTATTAAAGAAATCCTCAGAGATCCTCATGGAATTGTTATCATCGAATGGGCTGAGCGTATGGGAAATCTCTTACCAAAAGATCGAATTGAGATAGACTTTGAGTATGTAGATGAAAATAAAAGAAAGATTACTCTTAATGAAGATTGATATTTCACAAGCAATTGAGACAGTAAAACAAGGAGGTATCATAATCTATCCAACCGATACTGCTTTTGGTATTGGCTGTCGAATTGATGATATGGATGCAATACGTAAGCTTTTTAGTATTCGTGAACGTCCTAGTAATAAAGCAACACCTGTTCTATTTAGTTCTTTGGAAATGGTTGAAGACTATGTGACAGCAATTCCTGAGGATGTTCGACCTCTCTTAAAAAAATATTGGCCCGGTGCACTTACTGTAGTTTTGCTTGCTGTTACGCAAAAAGTTCCTTCTCTAGTGAGAGGAGGGGGACTGGGAATTGGTTGTAGGATTCCCAGTCATGAGGTTCCACTTGAGATTATTAATGCTTTAGGTATACCAATTATCGGAACATCTGCAAATTTTGCTGGAGAGCCAACACCATATAAGATGGCAGATATTAATTCTAGACTTATTTCACTTGTTGATTTCATAGTCCCAGGAACTACTAGTGTTCAAAAAGAATCAACAGTTATAGATTGTACTCAAAATCAATGGAAAGTGTTGCGAAAAGGGGCAATAGATTTATGAAGAAAGAATTAAGAAAAGTTATTTTATCTCTAGATACTAGTAGATACGATAAGCTTGCTGTTGGCTTGGAAATTGACAATAAAAAAATCGTACTAGAAGAAGACTTTGATTATCGTAAATCACAAGGTGTACTTCCACTTCTTAAACGGATAGTTGAAGAAAATGATCTCACATTTTCCGATCTTACCGCAGTTGAGGTTAATATTGGGCCTGGATCATTTACAGGCCTGAGAGTTGGAGTAAGTATAGCTAATACCTTAGGCAGCATTCTTCAAATTCCCATTAATGGTCAGCCAATTGGACTATTAGTAGAACCCATTTATACATAAGTGCTATTTGAATTTTGGCGGAAGAGATGTCATAGTAATTATATACCTGCTATGAAGCAATTTCTGCGTCATCTTCTTACCCCTCACGAATCTAATAATCATCGTGCAAGAATGTTGCATCACTCGAGCCTTTTCTTTCTTACTCTTGTGATGATAGGCGGAAGCTTTCTTTTCTCTTTCGGCTATAAACACGATAGAAGCGTACTAGGGATCAGTTACTCAATTACATCAGATGACTTACTGATGATGACTAACCAGAAACGTCAGGAAAATGGTTTACCTCCTCTTAGCATCAATTCTTCTTTAGCTCAGGCTGCGCAAAGAAAAGCTGATGATATGTTCGCTAAGAATTATTGGGCTCATATTGCACCTGATGGGACAACTCCTTGGTACTTTATCAAAAGTTCTGGATATGAATATATCTACGCAGGAGAGAACTTAGCCCGAGGATATACTACAAGCTCTGATGTTATTAATGCTTGGATGGCAAGTCCGAGCCATAGAGAAAATATGCTCTCTCCTAACTATAAAGAAATTGGATTTGCTATTAAAGACGGGACTCTAACAGGCGATGATACAGTTTTAGTTGTTGAAGAGTTTGGTAGTAGGGCAGCTGAAAGTACTCAACCTCCTGTCCAGTCAAGAATAGAGGTCCCAACTCCTACCGCTGCAGTCGTATTACCACTTTCAAAACCAATTACTCCAGTACCAACTACTGTTGTTACTCCTACTCTTACACCAACTCCAACAATAGTAATAACAGTCGCTCCGTTAAGAACAACGCAAGTTGAGGCATATAGAAATGATCCATTGATCAGTAAACCTGTTGCTCAGAAAGATATTGCACTGTTGGTAGTGGGGATAATCTTAGGCCTGCTTGTTGTCGATATTATTGTTACAAGGCGTAAGAACGTAGTTCGCATACTCTCACATAATATCGATCACATTATTTTCTTTGGTATGCTATTACTGATTATTCTGCTTTTAACTAGAGGAGGTATTCTTTAATGATCACAAATTTAAAGACACACAAAGCATACTATTTGTTACTAGCTGGAATGCAGGTAGCGGGATTTATCCTCGTGCTTTTTGCTAAAGGAGATAAGCAACTCGTGATGACGTATATTATTCTGTCTACTTGTTTTTATTTTGTGTGGGCCTTAGTACATCATTATGTAAATCATGATCTGCATGTAAAAGTAGTCCTTGAATATACCTTGATGAGTCTCCTTGGTCTCTCGGTAATGTATTTCTTCTTGTGGTAACTATTCTTCTAACCAGGGGAATTGAGAAAAATCTACTTCATCTGCGAATTTTTCCTTAAGAGTTGGATAACTTTTATCTTTGTTACTCACTATTGGATCAGGAATTGGCCATCCCCCAAATTGTCGAGTTAAAAGTGGATCATTATAATTGACTGCCGGGGTGGGTTTACCTTCAAAATATCCGGTAATCATATATAGATACTCAACATCAGTAGCCCCTATATTACTAAAAGAGTTACCCATACCTTGAGGAAGATAAATCGCTCTTTTTTTGTCCTCGCCTAGCTCTATTTTAACTGCTTTTCCAAATGTAGGAGAATCAGTTCGTAAGTCTACAATGACAGCTAAGACATCGCCTCTTGTCGCGTAGACTATCTTCTCCCATGGTTCGGCATGGAAGCCTCTAATAACGTTTGGTTTTGACCGAGAATGATTCCATTGGGTAACACTGATCTTTTTCCCTAATACTTTTTCAAGATCGCGAAGCTCGATTATTTCTTTAAAAAATCCCCTCTCATCCTCAAATGTTTCTCGTTCATAAATAAGAAGTCCAGGGATACCCGTAGTCTGGATCATAGAGGGAAAGTCTGGATGGTCCGGAGATAGAGCGAGTTGATAGTTAGTATCAGCCATTTTTTTTACTATAGCAAAATATATTTGAGTTGACAAACATTTTATCCTACCTATAGAATAAAAACGTTCTTATGAAATTACTCGTTACTGGTGGGGCAGGATTTATTGGCTCTCATTTTATTAATTATTGGCTAGCAAATCACCCTACAGATAAAATTACTAACCTCGATAAGCTTACCTATGCAGGTAGCCATGGAAACCTTAAGTTAGCCCAAGCAAATCCTAATTATACCTTTGTACGGGGAGATATTTCAGATATGGGACTCGTTGAGAAAATGATAAAAGGAGTGGATATAGTTGTCCATTTTGCTGCAGAGACGCATGTAGATCGTTCTATCATGGATCCATGGCCATTTATTCAATCTAATTTTGTTGGAACCTATACACTTTTAGAAGTAGCAAAGAAAAACGGGATTCAGAGGTTTCATCACATCTCAACCGATGAGGTATTTGGCACATTAGAACTCGATAAAACTGCAAAATTTAATGAAGGTACACGCTATGACCCTCGCAGTCCTTATTCAGCTTCTAAGGCTGGATCTGATCATCTCGTCAGAGCATATTACCACACCTACGGACTACCCATAACAATTAGTAATTGTTCAAATAACTTTGGTCCTGCTATGTATCCTGAAAAGCTTATACCTTTAACTATAACTAATGCTATTGAGCATAAAAAAATACCTATACATGGGGATGGATTAAATGTCAGGGATTGGTTATTTGTAGAAGATCATGTTCGAGCGATTGAATTAATTTTAGAAAGAGGAAAAATTGGAGAGACATATTTAGTAGGAGGGCTTGATAAAGGGATGTCTAACATCGATACGGTTAAACTGATTTTACATCTTATGGGAGAAGATGAGGGACTTATCCAGTATGTAAAAGATCGACCTGGTAATGACCGTAAATATGATATTGATTGGAGTAAAATTCATAAAGATTTAGGCTGGAGTCCTAAATATAGCATTGAGGAAGCGTTAAGGCTTTCTATTGATTGGTATCGAGAAAATCAAGATTGGTGGCGTAAAATTAAAGCTGGAGAATTTCAAGATTATTACGATAAGCAATTTGGAGATCAGGTTGAAGAATGAAAATACTCGGTACAGGACTTACGGGTTTGATTGGATCCCGCATTATAGAACTCCTTTCCTCGGATTATACTTTTGAAAATGTCAGTCGTTCTACTGGAGTGGATATTACCAATAGCGATCAAGTGAGGAGAGCAATAGGCAGCTCAGATTGTGATGTAGTACTCCACTTAGCTGCTTTTACCAATGTTAAGGAAGCTGAACTGGAAAAGGAAAAGGGAGAAGCTAGTGAAGTATGGAAAATAAATGTTACTGGCACAAAAAATATTGTTAAAGCCTGTAACGAGACAGGTAAAAAACTTATTTACGCATCTACTGATTTGGTCTTTGATGGAGAAAATACTCCAGAGGATGGTTATAGAGAAGGGGATAAGGAAAATCCGCTTAATTGGTATGCAAAAACTAAGTACGAAGGAGAGTTACGTGTAAGAGATGCCAAGTCACCATGGATAGTTATTCGTCCTGCCTACCCTTTCAGGGCGTCTTATACAAAAAATGATTTTGTAAGGCTATTTATTCAAAAGTTAGAAAACAATGAACCGCTCACTCTTCTTGCAGATAGGATTGTTACACCAACTTTTATTGATGATATAGCAGAGGCATTAAGTATTTTGCTTTCTCAGGAGTGTACAGGAATCTATCATACAGTCGGGAGTACTATGCTAAGCATCTATGAAGCCGCTGAAGTAATTTGTGATATTTTCAATTTAGATAAAAGCCTTCTTTCCAAGACAACGCGTAAAGAATTCTTAGTTAATCGCCCACCTGAACCCTTTAATTCGGGACTAAATAATGCTAAAATACGAGGATTAGGTGCTCACATGCGTACATTCGCTGAAGGGGTACAGGAAATTAAGTCGCAAGTATAAACGGGCAGCAATTACCCTCACATTTATATGAAAGTAACGTTTATTGGACATGGTTATGTAGGTCTCGTATCAGCAGCTGTGTTTGCTGATTTAGGCAATACCGTTTGGGTAGTTGGGCATACTCCAGAAAAAATTGAAAATCTCAAAAAGGGAATAATTCCTATCTATGAGCCTGGTCTTGAGGAATTAGTAAAAAGAAATGTAGACGCTGGACGTCTCCTCTTCACTCTTGATTATACACCTGGTATCGCTGAGTCAGATGTCGTATTTATCGCAGTTGGTACTCCTCCAAAGCCTACTGGTGAAGCAGATCTTTCTGTAGTCTATGACGTAGCAAAGAAAATCGGACAACATCTGGATGGTTATACTGTAGTGATTACGAAAAGTACTGTTCCTATCGGGACGAACCGGGAAGTTCAAAAACTAATTAATGAAGTAAAACCAGAGAAAGCAACTTTTGATATCGCATCTGTTCCAGAGTTCTTACGTGAGGGTCAGGCAATTGGAGATACATTACATCCTGATCGTGTCGTCATCGGTACTGACAGTAAAGATGCTCAGGAAATTCTTCTTCGACTCCATGAGCCATTAGATGGAGCACGGGTCTTAACTACTATTGAGACTGCCGAAATGCTTAAGTATGCAGCTAATGCATTCCTTGCAACAAAGATCTCTTTTGCGAACGCAATTGCAGAAATGTCTGAAAAGTTAGGAGCACAAGGTCCTCAAGTTCTTGAAGGAATTGGTCTTGATAAACGTATTGGAAAAGCTTTTCTTAACGCAGGAGTTGGGTATGGAGGAAGCTGTTTTCCAAAGGATGTTAAAGCATTAATCGCTATTGCTAATGACCATAATTATGATTTCACGCTTTTAAAAGATGTGGAGGGAATTAACAAGCACACAATGCTCCGAACAGTCACTAAAGCTAGTAAGATGCTGGATGGTCTCAAAGGAAAGACAGTTGCAGTTTTGGGCCTGGCGTTTAAACCAGACACTGACGATATGCGAGATGCGCCATCGTTAACTATCATCCCAGAGCTTTTGAAAGAAGGAGCGAGTGTTAAAACCTTTGATCCAATTGCAATGGAAAATGCAAGGCGGCTTTTGAAGGATTATGATGGAATTACGTTTGCTAACGATGCATACGATACAGTTAAAGATGCTGATTTACTACTTCTCGTTACTGAGTGGAATGAATTTAAAGAAATAGATCTTACTAAGGCAGGAGAACTGATGAAACAGAAAAATATTTTGGATGGACGAAATGTCTATGACCCTCAAACTGTTCGAAGCTTAGGATTTACCTATCTTGGTGTAGGAAGATGAAAAAAATTCTGATTACTGGAGTAACTGGGTTTGTCGGTCAGTATCTGGCAGAACTTCTTATTGATCAGGATGCAGAACTTCATGGGACGTATCATTCAGATGAAGGGCTCAATCGTCTAGGTAATCTCAAAGATAACATTTTTCTCCATAAAGTTGACCTAACTGATAAAGAACAAGTTGCAGAACTTGTTGAGAAAGTCCACCCAGATGAACTTTATAATCTTGCTGCCCAAACTTCTCCATCACAGAGTATAAAGGACCCTTCTGGAACCCTAACCACTAATACTCTCTCGGAACTTTATCTGTTTGAGGCACTTAAGAATCTTGATAAAAAAGATATTAGGGTGTTGGCAGTCTCTACTTCTGAGATTTATGGTGCAGTTAGTTCTGAGGATTTACCTATTGATGAAAATACTCCGCTTCGTCCAATCACTCCCTACGCTGTCTCAAAAATCACGCAAGACTATTTAGCCCTCCAGTATTTTCTTGCTCATAAATTGTCGATCATTAGAGTCCGTCCGTTCAATCATATTGGTCCTCGGCAACAGCCTAAATTTGTGTTGCCCATGTTTGCCAAACAAGTTGCGGAGATAGAAAAAGG
>JBDHUU010000029.1:0-9120 GCA_039809285.1 Candidatus Levyibacteriota bacterium | reverse complement strand
GTCTAGAAAGGAAGAAAGGTCAAATGAGAGGCGATGAAATTGAGATAAGCCGTGGATTCTTAGTTGATCTCTATGAAACTTAGTTCCATAACCTTTATTTTGGGAGAAATTATACATAGGAGCTTGTGGATGAATCTCTTCCATCAAGTGATCCCTGTGAACTTTTGCAATGATTGAAGCAGCTGCAATAGAAATAGAGAGACTATCACCTTTAATAATCGGCTTCTGGATATTCTTTTTCATTTTCTTTATAAAGAAAGCATCAATAAGGCAAAAATCAGGAAGAGTTGTTAACGTCTTGACTGATCTATAAAAACCAAGCTGGGCCGCCTTACCGATTCCGTATTTATTAATATAGTTAAGTGGAATCTCTGTAATACTATAACTTAGTGCAGCTTCTTTTATCTTATACGATAGTACTTCTCTCTTTTGAGGAGATAAAACCTTAGAATCATTAATAGTAAGTAAATCTGAATCAGAAAATGAGCAGTCTTTTGGGAAGATAACTGCAGCAGTAACTAAGGGCCCAGCGAAAGCTCCTCTCCCAACTTCATCTATCCCGGCAACAAAGTTAAATCCCTGTTTCCATAGATGCTGCTCCTCAATAAAAGTTGGAAGAGTACGAAGCATATTATTTATTAAAAAGTGATTTTTGTTCTTTGTCTTCACCTGCGTCGAGTTCTAGCGTATCAAGGCCTTTAATTTGGCCTAACGACCCTCCTACAATCCCCTGCATAGACCCGACCATGCTAGTCGTGCTCAGAAGGATACGTTTGGCCTGTGACTCACGCATCTTCCAAATGCGTTCAAATGCAGCTCTTTCTTTGGTTATTTGTTCAAGCTGTTCATTGTAAACTTCAGCGAGGGATTCAATTTGCTGACGAAACTCATGGCTCGTGACATAGTCATAGAGGATGTCTGCTTTCTCGCCGCTTTGCTGAGTTATATGTTTTTGGTAGGCTACCTCATAAAGCTTTTGGCGAAGCAGTTGTAAAAATGGAAGAAAACATCCATAGCCTGTGACATAAATCCCATCGTGGTAACCAAAGTCATTTGGAAAGCCTTTAGGAAGAGAAGCAGTGATGATAACGCCAGTATTGGCTTTCTCTGCCCTAATGTCTGCCTTGAGCTTCCCTATCCATTCGTCAGACCATGCTTTTGTACGCTTACTTTCAATGAGGATTTCGCCGCAAACTGTTCCCATTTTACTCTTAACGATAAACCTGATATCAGCTCCAGTTATGCCCTTCCCCACAGGCAGAACTTCATCATCGGGAAATTCTTCGCGAAGAGTCTCTTCTAAGTTTAATTCCATTATTTCTCCCTGCAGTTGTTGAGAACTCTGACTGGCTTTTCTTTGAGCGTCTTCAAGAGCCTTTTTAGTATCATCTAGCTGTTTTTTCAGCTCTAAAATAGCTAATTCTGACTTCTCCTGAACAGATTTACTAATTTCCTCTTGAAGCTTTGATCTTTCTTCTAAAAGCTTTTTCTGCATTTCAATTTCGCGTGATTCATCTTTTTGCTGAAGCTGCCGCATTTCTTTTGAAAGCTCAAGTAGACGTTCTTGAAGGTTTTTATTCCTTTCTTTTGCTTCTAAGGCTTCTGTCTCAGAGTCTTTCAACTGTAAGGCTAAGTCCTCTTTAGCTTTCAAGAGAGCTTTTTCCTCAACTTCTTTTCTAACTGAAACTAGTTCTTCTTTATGTTTCAGTTCCGCAGCTTTGAGGACTTGATCTTCAATTTGGTGGCGAAGAGCTTGGCTAATCTCAACATCTTTTCCGCAGCTTGGACATACTACTGTATTCATAGGGTATACCATAATAGTAACTCTTAGTTAGGATTGCAAGAAGTCATTTGACAGGATGAATAGAGCTTTGCTACGCTGATTGGTGTGAAAGGTCTGGTTCGTAATATAGCTATATATAGTGGAGCTCTTTTTATTCTTCCCTATATTGTGGGAGGAGTAGATATTACGGGTGGTATATGGACATATATCTTCGGCGGAATCATGCTTTCTATCATGATGACTGTTATTAAGCCAATTCTTAATGTTATCAGCTTTCCTTTTAATCTCATGACATTGGGCTTTTTCTCAATATTTACTAATGCTTTTATTCTTTATTTGCTGACAATTTTTGTAACTGGTATAATGATCCATCCTTATAAGTCGTCAGGGGTTAATATTGTAGGATTTGTGATACCGCCCATCACATTTAACACACTTTTTGCATTTTTGGCTTCTGCACTTGTTTTAGCGGCTATAGTTACCGCAATCAAATGGCTGATCGAATAACACACAAAATAGTCTGTCTTGGAGGCGGCATTGGTACCAGCAGACTTCTCCGTGGACTTAAAAAATACCCTGTTGAGATTTCAGTAGTTACTTCAATGGCTGATGATGGAGGGTCTTCAGGAAGATTAAGAAAAGCTTATAACATCATGCCCCCTGGAGACGTAGTAAGCTGTATTGCTGCCATGATGGATGAGTCGGATAAAGAGCTTGAATCTCTTCTTCTCTATAGATTTCCTGGTAAGGATACCTCAACTACATCAATAGGTGGCCACAAGCTTGGGAATCTTATAATGCTAGCTGAAATGCAGCGGACAAAAGACTTTTATAAAGCAATTGAGATAACAAAGAAGATGTTTGGGGTAAAGGGGAATTTCTATCCAGCTACCGATCAGAGGGTCCACTTATGGGCGATTACTAAAGATGGACGGAGGGTTTATACAGAAAATACGCTTGATTTAGCTATGTACAGTGAGCCTTATGGACTTAAAAGAGTGTATATTAATCCAGCTCGACCGAAAGTAAATAAAAAAGTAGTCGAGAGTCTGATGGAGGCAGATGTTATCATCAGCGGTCCTGGAGATTTATATACTAATCAACTGCCTGTCCTTATCGTTCCCCAGATCAAAGAAGCACTCATTGCTAGTAAGGCAAAGAAACTGTTTGTTGCCAATATTGCCAATAAACCTTTTGAGACCAGGGACTTTTCGCTATCTGATTTTACCACGGCAATTCAGGCACATTTAGACATCTTTCCATTCGAGATCATTATCGCAAATAGCAACCACGCTAACCCGATTCCTCGTAAATATAAATATAAATATATTACTATTGATACGGATAAACTACCGTCATCGGCAATGCTTCTTAAAGGCGACATAGTTAACGATGAATTCCCTCTTTATCATGATTCCGATAAACTTGCAGAGATAGTAATGAAAGCAGTATAATAACTACTCATGATCTTTACATTTTTACAAATTGTTATTTCAGTTCTTCTCGTTATTTGCGTACTTCTTCAGTCTCAAGGTGGAGGTATCTCACCTGTATTTGGCGGAGGCGGAGAAATGTATCGAAGTAAGAGAAATATTGAGAAATTTCTTTTCTATGCAACTGCCGTTCTTGCAGCACTTCTGGTTATCGTCTCTGTTCTCCTTCTTCTACAGCGCTAAATTTTGCGTATGGTCATCAATAAAAGATTATTTATTTGGCTTGTAAGAGCCTATATCAAGAAATGGGGAAAGATCATTTTTCTTTCATTTTTAGGAGGGCTCTTCGGATTTTTCTTTTTTGTCTTCTTCTCCAAACATATAGCTCATTTCTTCCCACATCGTGAACGAATCGGAATGGTTGGAGCTTATACACTGGACAACTTACCTCCTGCGATTACACAAAAATTATCACGAGGCCTAACAAAAGTATCAGAAAATGGTGAAATAAAACCTGACCTAGCGAGTTCATGGGATATAAAAGATCAGGGTAAAACATACGTGTTTCATCTAAAAAAAGGTATACGATTCTCAAACGGTAAAGAAGTAACAGCCGATACGCTTGGCTACTCTTTTAAAGACGCCAAAGTAGAAGAACCCGATAAATATACGATTGTCTTTACGTTAAAAGATCAATATGCGCCTTTTTTGGTGACAGTATCTCGTCCAATTTTTCCTAAGGGCCTTCAAGGCCTGGGTGAGTATTCAATTCGAGATATTAAGCTAAATGGCAACTTTATTAGCTCACTTTATCTCGTTGCAACAAAAAATAAACAAGTTCAGCAGGATTATACTTTTTATCCTAATCAAGAAGCTCTCAAAACAGCCTACCTGTTAGGAGATGCTACACAAATTGTCGGGATTAATAGTCCAAAAATATCGGGAACTGATATTGCCTCCCATAAGAATAGTGTTGTGGAAGAACACACAAACTATGATCAGCTGGTAGCAGTATTTTACAATACAAAAGATCAGGTTGTATCAGATAATAAACTTCGCAAAGGCCTTACCTATGCTATTCCTGACACCTTTAAAGAAGGCGAAAGGGCTCATCTTCCCTATCCTCCTCACTCAATTTACTTCAGTAAGGATGCAGCCAATAAGGCACAGGATTTAGCGCACGCGAAGCTTCTTATCGATGCAACATATGGATCGGCAACTGCGTCTGCGAGGCAAACAATTACACTTAAGACGTTGTCCAGATACCATCAAGTAGCTGAAAGAATAGTCAAGATCTGGCAAGATTTAGGCGTTAAAGTAAAACTAGAGGATGTAGAGAGTAAACCAAGTAGCTTTCAGATGTACTTAGGTGACTTCTTTGTTCCGAAAGATCCCGACCAGTATGAGTTGTGGCATTCGAAATCAGATCACAATATTACCAGGTTTGACAGTAAGCGTATTGATAAGCTACTTGAGGATGGAAGACAGACGGTAAACGTAAATGAGCGTATTAAAATATACGATGAATTTCAAAGATTTCTCATAGATGACGCTGTTATCGATACTCCTGCCTCATTTCTTTATTTCCCATACACGTATGTCGTGACAAGAAGGTAGTTACTCCTCAACTGCTTTTTTGCTGCGGAGCTTTCGATGATAGGTGATTGCAAATCGGTGAGCTTCATTCCGAATTCGTTGGATGAGATGGAGTGAGGCTGAGTTTTTACTGAGTGATATCTCTCTAAAATTATCCTCATTTTTTCCATAGAAGTGTTTAGTTAATTTAGCTGCAGATTCTAAGACACGCGACTGATCAAAAAAAGGCTGAAGTGTTGGGATAACGATTGTTTCTTCTCTTTTTGCTAAGCCGACTACTGGAAAATGTGTGGTAACTTTTTCCATTGCTTCAAGAACGGATGAGAGCTGCCCTTTTCCCCCATCAATAATGATAAGATCAGGTTGAGGCCACTCACTATGTTTAAGCCTTCTCTCAAGCATCTCAGCCATCATCGCAAAGTCATTTGGCTTTCCATCCTTTTTGATTTTGAATTTTCGATAATGAGACTTATCTATCTCCCCTTCTGTTAATACCACAAGTGAGCCTGTAGCATTGGTCCCTTGGATGTTGGAGATATCGTAGCATTCAATTCGTAAGAGTGGCGAGACGGAAAGGCCGCTTGCTATGAGTGCTTCCCGCAGCCCATCCAGCTCCCTTTTTCGCAGGTCTGTTCGTAAATTCGGATTGACATCATATTCAAATGGTTTTATGGAAGGTTGGGTAATAAAGCGGAGAGCGTTAATTTTTTTACTAAGAAGGGATGCTTCTTCGAATCTCTCCTCTTTGCTTTTTTCTTCCATTTCTTTTTGTAGGTCTTTAAGAACAGTTTGAGATTTCCCTTCTAGAACTTTAATAATATTTTTAATATTCTTCTTATACTCTTTTTTAAGTTCCTCAGTGTCATATACAGGTGGACATGGGCAAAGTCCTAGGTGGTGGTAGAGGCAGGTTCTCTTAGGATGATTAGTAACTCCTTGGTAAGGAAAAGCACGTCTTAACGTTCGTAAGACGAGTTTGACTGATCCAGAGCTTGGATACGGACCAAAATACGTCGCTTTAGGATCATCCATTTTGTGAGCAAAAAGGACTGCAGGATACTTCTCATGTAAAGTAATTTTAATAAGCGGATATGACTTATCATCAGTCAGGCGGATATTGTAGCGTGGACGGTACTTTTTAATATAAAAAGCTTCAAGAAGGAGGGACTCGATTTCAGACTCAACGACAATTATTTTTATTTTATCGATTTGTTCAACGAGTGCTTGTGTCTTTGGCCCAAGTTGTGAAAGGCCGGTAAAATACGATGAGACTCGAGCCTTAAGATCTTTGGCTTTACCCACATAGATGACGTTTTTAGATTTATCTAAATAAAGATAAACGCCTGGTTTTGACGGCAATGATAAGTATGATTGACGTGAGAATAGCAATGATTACACCTCCAAGAATAGCTAAACGGGAAAAGATAATAGGAGTTACCCGAACACTTTTATGAATTATAGTACCTTGCAGATTGAATGTAAAATCATATGATCTGTCGGAAAGAATAGGAGTTTTGTCAAAACCAATGGTAATTTCCCTTTTCCCAAAAGGCGGAACTTCATCAATCTCTACTTCCTGGCGTGTTGGAGAAAGCGAGTCTGATGAAAGAACAGCAAATGTTTTGGGGAAAAGAGTCTTACTTACATTCTGAATTTCGACAATTCCTTCAATTGGGAGTGCAGATAGAGCTTTAGCTGGGAATTTAGACGTTACTTTGATTTGGGGAATTTCCTGCGAAATCACGCTTGCGTAGGATATATTGACGTCTTTTTTCTTTTCATCACCTGAGTATTTATATCCTCCAGCAGGGATTGGATAATCGCTGCTATAACCTTTTCGAACAAACGTCAGGTGGTCAAAATCAAAGACTGAAAAATAGTCAGTTCCACCAGTAGTATTCCCCCAGGTTGGATCTACCATAACCCATGCTTTTCTTTGATCGTCATAGTACTCAGGCCACGCGTGAAGAACGTCTTGCAGAAGTGAGAGCGGACGCTGTTTGGAGTTCTCGGTATTCGCAAAGCCATTGACTTCTCTTGAAGGAATTCCGGCAGCCCGAGCAAGTGCGATAAAAAGATCGGTAAACTCTAAACAGACTGCAGAAGTTGGGTTTTTTAGTGCTCCATTTGCTCCTAGTCGAGGCTCATTTGTCGTAACTCTATTAAAATCATAATGAAGGTTTTTGACAACATAGTCATAGATTGCCTGGGGAGTTTTCAACTGACGAGCAAGAGCTTTTATTTGTGGGTTATTTGACTCCCAGTATTTCTCTTCTTTTGTGTAATCTGTTCTTTGCTGAAGCGATAGTGTAGCGGGGCTTGGGTGGTTGGAAACTTTTGCTTTCCCCTCTACCACAACATCAACTCTTGCCGATGGTGCGAGCTCAAACTGAGCCAGCCAGTTACCATCCCTATCCATTGTTACGTCTTTTGGACGGGGTGAAATGCTATCTATTTCAACTGACTGGTAATTAGTATTAGGAGGCAGTGCGATTTCAGTCTTTATGGGGTAAAGATTTTTGTTCTGGAGGTGGTAGATAAGGTTGAAGGAATAAATTTGCTCTAAGCCGTAACTAATTGAAATAGCCGAAGTATGCAAATCACTTTTGGTAAAGATTAATTTTCCATCTTTGGGCGTTGGCTTTACATAATTTGGACGGCCGAATGAATTAGGAGCTTTTACTTCAGCAATAAAAGAATCTATGCTATTAGGATCAGATAGTCCTGGAATATTAATTTCCCAAATTTTACCTGACTTATGAGCAATGTCTTTGGTATCAAAGCTTATGGTATAGGAAATTGCCTTTCCAATTCCAACTGCTTTTTTGTTAAAGGTTGATTGGATATTATTTCCTTGGTCTGTTTTGGTGACGAGAGGTTTTATATCTCCATCGGGATCTTTATCTGTCAAATTTTCGATGTCATTAAATCCAACTGATAAGGTGTCAGATGACGCATAGTAGTCGCTTGTCTTATTTGTCAGCGTAATGGTAATTGCGACATTGGTTTTCCCGTCCTCTTTTACGGTATAAAGAATTTTGTAATCTCTGGTGAAGTAATCTGAAGCAAGTATTCTTTTCGGCAAAAAAATAAAAATACTAAAAAAAAGTAAAAAAGCGAGAAGAAAATTCCGCATAGTAGAGTTATTGTAGCAAACTAGAGTATCTTTTTAAGAAAGCGTCCAGTATGAGACTTAGGGTTACGAGCAATCTCTTGAGGACTGCCAACTGCTACAATCTCTCCTCCTTTAGCTCCTCCTTCAGGCCCTAAGTCGATGATATAGTCGGCATTTTTAATTACATCTAAGTTGTGTTCAATAACAATAACTGAATTGCCTTGGTCCACTAACTTGCGAAGGACAATAAGGAGCTTCTCTAAATCAGCAAAATGGAGTCCAGTAGTGGGTTCGTCAAGGAGATAGAGTGCGTCTTTGCCCCTTTTTGAGAGTTCGGTAGCTAATTTGACGCGTTGTGCTTCTCCTCCTGATAAGGTAGGAGCTGGCTGTCCGAGCGTGACATAGGAGAGTCCGACATCTTGAAGAGTTTGTAATTTGTGAGCAAGACCCGGAATAAACGAGAAGAACTCGACAGCCTCTTTAACACTCATATCTAGAATGTCAGCGATATTTTTGCCCTGAAATAAAATCTCTAAAGCTTCGTTATTGTATTGTTTGCCTTGACACACCTCACAAGTGATATAGACATCTGGCAGAAACTGCATCTCAATTTTTATCTGCCCTTCTCCTTCGCAAGCTTCGCAGCGTCCACCTTTTACATTAAAAGAAAATCTTCCAGGACCATAGCCTCTGATTTTAGCTTCTTTCGTCTGGGCAAAGAGGTCTCTAATATAGTTAAAACTGCCTGTATAGGTGGCCGCATTACTTCGTGAGGTTCGGCCGATCGGAGACTGGTCGATCTGGAAAATATTTTTAATATTCTCAAACCCTTGTAGATCTTGATATTTGCCTGGCTTTTGTCTGTGAAATGGATTCTCTCTTTGCATTAAAGCATGGTACAAAATGTCATTAATAAGAGTCGATTTACCGCTGCCTGACACACCGGTAACGACAATTAACTTATTGAGGGGAAAAGTAGCACGGACGTTTTTTAGATTATGTTCTTCAGCTCCAATAAGAGTGAGAAATTGTGGCTCTTTTTTGACTAATTTAGGATCCTCAGTTTTTTTAATCTTTATGACTTTCTTTTTAGATAGATATTGCCCCGTAAGCGACTCTGGATTCTTCTTTAACTCATCAAATGTCCCTTGAGCGACAATATTTCCTCCAAATGACCCAGCACCTGGACCGAA
>JBDHUU010000028.1:0-9559 GCA_039809285.1 Candidatus Levyibacteriota bacterium | reverse complement strand
AGAGGAATTACTTTTTCAGGTAGGACATGCATTTGAAAAATCTCATCCAGTCTGGCAAGAAAGGCCAAATTTATGAGCAAGTATACGCCTATCATAGGACTTGAAGTACACGTAGAGTTAAAAACAAAATCTAAAATGTTTTGCAGGTGCTCAGCAGATTATTTTGGAGCTGAACCTAACTCGCATACGTGTCCAGTATGCCTGGGGTTACCAGGAGCACTTCCTGTCCCTAACAGACAAGCAATTGAATGGTGCGTCATGATCGCACTCGCTCTTAACTGCGACATTAATGAATTTTCTAAGTTTGATAGGAAGAATTATTTCTATCCTGATTTGCCTAAGGGATATCAGATCAGTCAGTATGATCTGCCATTTGGTAAAGACGGCTCTTTGACACTAAAAAGCGGCAAAGTGATTAGAATCCGCAGAGTGCATATGGAAGAAGATACAGGTAAGCTCATCCACCAAGACATACATGGGATTAAGACAAGTCTTATTGACTTTAACCGCTCAAGTGTCCCGCTTGTTGAGATTGTCACTGAACCTGATTTTACCAATGCAGAGGATGTCATCGAATATCTTCAGAGACTCCAGCAAATAGTTCGCTATCTTGATGTGTCTAATGCTGACATGGAAAAAGGCGATATGCGTCTTGAACCTAATATCTCGCTGACTACTGATCCAGCAAATCTTCCTAACTACAAAGTAGAGGTAAAAAATATTAACTCATTTCGCTTTGTCGGAAAATCCATCGAATTTGAGATAAAACGCCAAGAAGAAATTCTTGAAAAAGGTGAAACTCCTGTTCAAGAAACTCGTGGATGGAATGAAGCAAAAAATGAAACCATCTCCCAACGTATTAAAGAAGAAGCCAACGATTATCGCTACTTTCCAGAACCTGATATTCCTCCTATTATTCTCTCAAAAGAAGAGATTAGCAAACTTAAAGGTAAAGTGCCAGAATTACAGGAAGAAAAAGTTTCGCGGTTTTTGAAGCTATTTGGAATCACGGAATATGACGCTGAGATACTTTCCCGAGAGAAAGCACTTGCTGACTACTTCGAGACTGCAGTTGAGCTAGGTAAAGAAAAGCAGGTTACTCCTAAGCAAATTGCCAATGCTATTATTAATAAAAAAATTGACTACTCTTCAGCTCCAGCAAACATATTAGTTAATGATATTGCAGAAGGTTCTAAAGTTGAAAAAATTGATGAGTCGGAACTACAAAAAATAATAGACCTTGTCCTCTCAGAACAGCAAAAAGCAGTTAGTGACTACAAATCAGGTAAAGAATCTGTCATAATGTTTCTCGTTGGCCAGTGCATGCGCCTTATTGGCCGCAAGGTGGATGCCAATTACGTAAAAGACAAACTTCTCAAGCGTCTTGCTGCTTAATGTATTGGTCCACTGCTTTTATAGTATGGCGGAATTTGTACATCTTCATAATCACTCTGAATACTCTCTTCTTGATGGGCTGCAAAAGACTAAAAACATGGTCGCTTACGCGAAATCCATCGGGATGAAAGCACTCGCCATAACAGACCATGGCAATTTATATGGAGCAATCAAATTTTACTCTGCTTGTATGGCATCTGACATTAAGCCTATTATTGGCTGTGAGGTGTATGTTGCTAAAAGATCACTAAAGGATAAAGAAGCGGGAGTTGATAACGACTATAACCACCTTATTCTTCTTTCAGAAAATGAAACAGGGTATAAAAACCTCATGAAAATTATTTCGATTTCTTGGCTTGAAGGATACTATTACAAACCTCGAGTCGATCTTTCTTTACTTGAAAAATATCACGAGGGTCTCATCTGCTTATCAGCTTGTGTAAATGGTTATGTTACAGCCCCTCTTGTCTCAGGTGAGGATAAAACTGGCGAGGAGAGAGCTCAGAAATTAAACGAAATTTTCGGACAAGGAAATTTCTACTTGGAACTGCAACGACACTTGAATGTTCCTCCACAAAAAGTTGCAAACGAAAAGCTTATTGATTTATCAAAAAAATTAGGTATTCCACTTATCGCTACTAATGACAACCACTACACTAAAAAATCTGATGCTGAAGCTCAGGAAGTACTCCTTTGTATACAGACTCAGCACACACTTCTTGATACCAATAGAAAACTTTCCATGGTTGACTCCCCTGACTTTTATATAAAAAGCGCTGAAGAAATGAGTGAGTTATTTCAGGATCTACCAGAAGCAATTGAAAATACCGTTAAAGTAGCAGATCGCTGCAATGTCACCATTGAACTTGGCAAATGGCATATGCCAATTTTTGCAGTCCCTGAAGGAAAAACAGGAGCAGACTACCTAAAAGAACTCACCTATGCCGGAATGCGAAAAAGGTATAGCGAGATTACCAAAGAAATTCAGGACAGAGTTGACTATGAACTCAGTGTAATTAGAGATAAGGGCTATGATGCTTACTTTCTTATTGTCCAAGATTTTGTGAATTGGGCCAAAGATCATGGGATTGCTGTGGGACCTGGCCGTGGGTCGGCTGCGGGATCGGTTGTCTCGTACTGTCTTAATATTACCGATGTTGATCCATTTTATTTTTCGCTTCCTTTTGAACGTTTTCTTAATCCGCTGCGCCCATCCGCTCCAGATATCGATTTAGACTTTGCCGATACAAGGCGAGAAGAAGTCGTTGCCTATGTTACTGAGAGGTATGGGAAAGATAAAGTAGCACAGATTATTACGTTTGGGACAATGGAAGCACGAGGTTCAGTACGAGACGCGGGAAGAGCCTTGGGTATGCCGTATACAAGCCCTGATCGAATTTCTAAGATGATTCCACCAGGCTGGCAGGGGCACGCAATGACAATAGACAACGCTTTAGCTCAAAGCCCAGATCTGAAAAGAGCATATGATACAGAACCTGAGACAAAGCGGCTTCTTGACATCTCAAAAAAGCTTGAAGGAGTTGCAAGACACGCATCAGTTCACGCAGCAGGAGTTGTGATTGCTGATAAAGATATCACCGAATATACTCCCATCCAAAAAGAGACAAATGGTGAAAAGATAGTTACTCAGTACGATATGTACACTGTTGGAGAAGATGGTGTTGGCTTATTGAAAATGGATTTTTTGGGACTTCGCAACTTAACAATTATTGAGGAGACATTAAAGTTCATTAAAGCCAATCAAGGAGCAGAAATTGACCTTAATAAGGCAGACCTTAATGATTCAGCGACCTACGAGTTACTAGGACAAGGTGAAACAACAGGCATTTTTCAGCTTGAGTCGGCCGGTATGCGAAGATATATCAAAGAACTCAAGCCAACATCAATATTTGATCTCCAGGCCATGGTTGCTTTGTATAGACCTGGCCCCATGCAGAATATCCCTGAATTTATCTCCCGTAAACGAAATCCTGCACTCATCACCTTTCCTCACCCTGACTTGGAAGATATCTTAAAAGAGTCCTACGGAGTACTCACCTTCCAAGACGATGTACTGCTTACTGCTATAAGGCTGGCCGGGTATACGTGGCTTGATGCTGATAAATTCCGTAAAGCTATGGGTAAAAAAATTCCAAGCGAGATGAAAAAACAAGAAGAATTATTTATTGCAGGTTGCGTTAAAAATGGACTTACCGATAAAAAGGCTAGAGAAATTTATGAGCTTATTGCTCCATTTGCAGGCTACGGATTTAATAAAGCACATGCCGCGTGCTATGCGATGATTGCATTTAGAACAGCCTTTCTTAAGGCCCACTACCCAGTTGAATTCATGACTGCTGTTCTTACAGCTGAGTCAAGAGGTTCATCCGGACCGCAAAAAAATGAGAAAATCTCACAAGCTGTTGCTGAGTGTAGACGACTGGATGTTCCAATTCTTCAGCCGGATATCAATCATTCACTGTCTGATTTCAGCATTGAGGATAGAACAATGGTTCGCTTTGGTCTGTCTGCAATTAAAAATGTCGGATCAGCGGCAATTGATAGCATTATTGAAGCTCGAAAAAGTCGACCTTTCTCTTCTCTTCAGGATTTTTGTATGAGAGTCGACTTAGGGAAAGTTAACAAAAAAACTATTGAAAGTCTTATCAAATCAGGCGCCTTCGACAGCTTTGGCAATAGAGCTTCTCTTTTAATAACTATGCCTGATGTAATGAATAATATTGCTAAATTTAAGAAGAATGAATCTGAGGGACAGGGACTTCTCTTTGGTGATGAGTTAGAGGGGCAAAAAGAAATTATTGATCAAGTTATGTATGATGTCGATGACTTTACTCTTGAGGAAAAACTTAACTTCGAAAAAGAATTTTTGGGTTTTTACCTGACATCGCATCCGCATATGGAAGTCCTTTCCTATATAAAACATCTTATAAGTCATGAAATTGATTTACTTGAAGGTGAACGCCAAGGAACATTTGTCAAAGTAGGCGGTATTATTGAAGGCTATCGAAAAATCATGACACGAAAAACTAATGCTGAAATGGCTTTTCTCTCTATTGGGGATGAAAAAGGGTTAACAGTGGAATGCGTAGTATTCCCTAAAGTGTTTGAAGAAGCTAAATCCCTCCTTATTAATGATAACGTCATAATGATTGAAGGAAAACTAGATAGTAAAGACGAGCAGCCAGTTATTATTGTAAATAAAATTTACTCTGCAAAAAGTCTTATGAGTAACTAAGCATTTACTTTTATCTTTTTCTATTAGACAATAAAAGTAAGGATGATAAAAGAGTATCTTTCAGGAAGGCTTCCTTCTCACTTTAGTGTTAATCAAATTGTCAGAGCGTATATTATTTCTGAAAGTTTCGTGTGGTCAGCCTGGAATCTGGTCATCCCTATTTTAGCAATCTTTGTTGTTGATAATATTAAAGGCGGGAGCGTCCAGACTGCTGCAACTGCTTATAGTATCTATCTTATTACCAGGGTGGTCTTCGAGCTGATTTGTGGGAAAATCTTAGTAAGAACAAGTGATAGGAAAAAATACACTATTGCTCTCGTAGGTATAATACTCCTTGGTTTCTCCTACCTTTTTTTCAGTATTTCTCAATCTATCTCGACGCTTCTTATCGGCTATATGATAGCAGGCATGGGACTTGGCTTATCGGCTCCTGCAAAAAATGCTCTTTTTTCAATTCACATTGAAAAGAATAAAGAAGCCAGTAACTGGAGCATTGCCGATGCAGTGACCTTTGGCTGTATGGCGCTTGCCGCAACATTAGGAGGTTTTTTTCAATCTGTTTATGGATTTCACATTCTGTTTGCCATTGCAGCGTTTATAAACTTTTTAGGGGCTATTCCGTTTATTCTTTTTATCTATAAGAAGGATTGGCTATAAAAATAACACGTGATATGCGGCTTACTATAGATATTAATATTATTAATAAGATAATGCGCGACCAACAACAAAACTCATTATATTCTTACTTATTCCTTGCGCGCGCTTGACATAAAAAGATAATAATTGGATAATGGAGAAGAAAGGGCTATGGAGTCACGTACTTTACCACAGGTAGTAGCATTTAACCGCGATAAACATCTTCCACAATCTTCCGCTGATAAGACCAATGATTTGTTTTATATGCTTGCTACTTTGTTTATTGCAGCGAACGAAGAAAAAAACCTTACAAAATTAAATTTGCAAAAAATTCTCTTTCGTACGATGCAGGATTTAGGAATTGACAATAATATATCCTTTCTTCGTACTTTCTTCTATATCAACACGTATGGTCCATTTAATAATATGTTCTATAAGTATCTCCAAGAATTACAGGATGGCAACCTAATTGAGATGTCAGGGAATAACGTCTATCTTACTGTATTAGGCTTAAATACAATTCAGGATATGATTGACACTCTTCCAGAAGATGCAGAACTAATTAAAGTTCTGGTTGCTCTAAAAAAGTATGTCGATAGTTACTCTGGAGACGGAAGTGGAAGAGCAATAAGAGAAACACATGCACTTCAAGTTGAAGATCTAACGGACAATGGAAAGGTAAAGACTATCCAAGACATTATTAATCATATTCAGCCTCAACTACAATTTAGAAGTGGAACAAATTTTAAATACATAGACCCATTTGATGATAGAAGTAATATTGAAAGGGTAGATATTCCACCAAAATTTATTAATACCCTAGAAAACGTAATCGCAAAAGTTAAAGAAGAAGATTACGAAGAAGAAGGAGATTTAGCTGCCCTCTTTATATAACTCCTCCTCTAGCCTTATCTCTATGTTTACCCAAGAAAAGATAAAAGCGAGTAGAGCCTTTGTCAAAAAAGTGAAGAAGTTTATTGATACATACCCTCTCAGATATAGAAATCCTTCATACATGATGCAACAAACTATCCAAGATTTAGTACACGCAGTAGAGATATCTCATTCGATAGAAGAGTTGGATTGTTTATCTGCACAAACGCAGGAAGTTTTCTATGCACAATCTCCTGAAAATTTTTGCCAGTTTCCTGTTAAAGATGATGAAAAAAGATTCATTATCTATAGACCATGTCGGTATTTAAATTCTGAATGCACGCATTTAGTTGAGCTATACGATCTAGTGTATATTCCGTGATTAAGAAAAAGGCCGATAGTTACCTGTTATTTAAACTTTAGATATTCTTCGACCTAGCTTTAGAAGTGGATCAATGAGCAGGTTGTTCTATCCTTCAGTATAACAAATTCCTCTCCTAAATAAAATAGCTTGACTCCACGATCAAGTCTTCGATAAAATACGCACATATGGCAGCTCTTGCTCCTGATGTACTTTTTCAAATTGGACCACTTCCAATTACTAACACCATTGTAAATACGCTTTTCGTCGACACCGTTATTATTGGAGGAGCACTAGCGCTTAAAAGAAATATTAAAAAAGTTCCGGGACTTTTTCAGAACGCATTTGAAATTATCGTTTCTTCTCTTTACGATCTTACTGAATCTGTTGCGGGAGAAAATACCCCTAAAATCTTCCCCTACTTCATTGTCTTTTTTCTTTTTATTCTTATAGCTAACTGGAGTGGCCTTATCCCAGGAAGCGAATCCTTAGGTTTTGTCCATCATACTGGAGAGGAGACAGAAATCATTTCGCTTAATAGAAATCTTACGAGTGATCTTAACGCTACGCTTGCCTTAGCGCTTATTTCTCTTGTGGCTACTCATATGCTGAGTATTAAAAAACTTGGAGTTAAAGAATACTTAAGCCGTTTCTTTTCACTTAATCCTATTCTTCTTTTTGTAGGCGTCTTGGAGATAATTTCAGAATTTACAAAGATCATCTCGCTTTCTTTCCGACTTTTTGGTAATATATTTGCGGGAGAAGTAGTGCTTGGAACAATTTCCAAGCTTTTTGCTTTTGTATTCCCTGTTCCATTTATGTTTTTGGAAATTATCGTGGGACTGGTACAGGCACTAGTATTCTCCATGTTAACTATGGCATTTATGAGTGTACTTATGACATCGCATCATGAAGAGAATCATGCTGCTAAGGAGGTGAGTAGTTCATGACATTTAGTATTGCAGGTGGTCTTATCGTAGCACTTGGTGGTTTTTTCCCTGCGTTAGCTATTGGCCTTATTGGAATGAAAGCTATGGAGGCGATTGGTCGTAATCCTGAAGCATCAGGCAGAATCCTTCCCGCTATGTTACTTGGTATGGCCTTTGCCGAAGCTATCGCTATTTACTCACTAATCTTAGCGTTTACTAAGTAAGAAAAGTAATATATGGAAATTTTAGGTAAGTTTGGCATTAATCCGATCCTGCTCGCAGCTCAGTTAGTCAATTTTTTGATTATATTCTATATTGTCAAAAAATTTGCTCTCAAGCCAATTCTCACTGTTTTGAAAAACAGGGAGAAGACTATAAAAGATGGACTCGAGCAGGCGGAGGAGACTCGTAAGCTTTTACAAGAGACAGAGAATAAAGAACGCGAGATACTGCGTAAAGCTCAACTTGAAGCCAAGCAGCTCTTAGAAGAAGCTAAGAAGCATCGAGAAGATGTTTTGAAAAACGCAGAAGTAGAGACAAGAGAGCAAACTGAAAAAATGCTCAAAGAAGCAAAAGAACAGATAAGTCTTGAGACAAAAGAGGCTGAGAAGAGACTGGCAGGACATATTAGTCAGCTAGCAATTGAGATCTTAGAAAAATCGTCTCAAGAATTATTTACCGGTAAAGAACAGACATTAGTTGTTGATCGCGCACTCAGAACATTAAAGAAAAAGGTTGACTAGGAAATGAACAGACAAATATTAAAACAAATGGTACTTGGAAGCTACTCTGATGGTGAGCTAGATGCAAAAAAAATTAATACGTTTGCCGATCATCTCACCAAAAAAGAATTGAGGCTTTATATTAAAGCATTAAAAAACTGGGAAAAAGAAAATAGAATAGTTGTAGAAGTCGCTAGTAAAGAAGGGTTTGACCTGAAAGGCGCTCAAGAGCTGTTTCCAGATAAAAAGGTCGTAGTAACAGTTGACCCGGCTTTACTTCTCGGGATGAGATTATATAATAACGACGATATTTTTGAGATGAGTCTTAAAAATACTTTGGAAAAGGTAACAGAGCATATAGAGGAACAATATGATTGACAGTAATGACATACTAAAACAATTAGAAGAAAGAGTGCAAGGCTTTCACTATGATGCCAAAACCGAAAATGTTGGTGTAGTTGAGGTAAATCATGACGGTGTTGTCAGAGCATCAGGGCTCTCAAAAGCAGTCATGGGAGAGCGCGTTGTTTTTGATAATGGTACATCAGGAGTTGTATTTGATCTTACCGAAGACTACGTCTCTATCATACTTCTTGATGAGGCAAATGATATTAAAGAAGGAGATACTGTCAAAACTACAGGTGAGCTACTTGGAGTAACTGTTGATGAAAGTATCTTAGGGAGGGTTGTTAACCCACTTGGTGTTCCACTTGACGGCAAACCAGCTATTAAAAAAGGAACGCTCATGCCTCTTGAAAGAATTGCGGCTGGTGTTGTAGAACGTGAACCTGTAGATACTCCACTTAAGACAGGAATTAAAGCAATCGACTCTATGATCCCCGTTGGACGCGGACAGCGTGAACTTATTATTGGTGACCGCGGACTCGGCAAGACCGCAATTGCTGTTGATACTATTATTAATCAAAAAAATCTCCCTAAAGGTCAAAAAAGAGTACTCAGTGTCTATGTTGCTATTGGCCAAAAGCAAAGTACTATTGCCCAAATTGTTGATAGGCTTAAATCAGAGGGTGTTTTGGAAAGTAGTGTAATTGTTGTTGCTGATGCAGCAGATCCCGCCGCACTTCAGTACCTCGCTCCTTACGCAGGGTCAGCAATTGCTGAATACTTCATGGAAAAAGGTGAAGATGTACTTATCGTGTATGACGATCTTACGAAGCAAGCTTGGGCATATCGCCAAATCTCACTCGTTTTGGGTCGCCCTGCAGGACGTGAGGCATATCCTGGAGATATTTTCTACCTTCACAGTCGCCTCCTTGAGAGAGCAGTTAAATTAAATAAAGAAAATGGCGGAGGCTCAATTACTGCTCTTCCCATTATTGAGACACAAGCTGGTGATATCTCTGCCTACATTCCAACAAATGTTATC
>JBDHUU010000027.1:0-9663 GCA_039809285.1 Candidatus Levyibacteriota bacterium | reverse complement strand
GATAAGCTGACTAAGATTGAAAATCGTTACAAGAAAGATCATTAATTAATATGCCTCTAAAAGTTGGTGGACATCTCTCAGTCGCGGGAGGTTATCATAATGCACTTATCAAGACAAAGGAAATTGGGGGGAATTGTCTACAAATTTTTTCTTCTTCTCCTCGTAACTGGGGGGTGCAACTTGTATCTAATCAACAAATCCAAACATTTCTTAATGAACGGAAAAAATACAATATTAATCCTGTATATTTCCACGCGTCATACTTAGTTAACTTTGCTGACAATGACCGAATAGGTAAAGCTTCAGTGACAACACTTATTGATGAACTCAATTTAGCAGCAAAAATGGATATTGTCGGCTCAATTATTCATCTTGGTTCATTCAAGCAAGAAGGAAAGCCCAGTGATGAGCAATACAAAATTGTATTTGATAATGTGCATCAAGTACTAAGTCAAACCCCTAATAATACTTTTTTTATTATCGAGAACGCCGGGAATCGAAAACTTAACTGGGATATAACTGAACTAGGACATATCGTAAAGTCTCTTAATCATCCCCGTATAAAAGTATGTCTTGATACCTGCCATCTCTGGGGTGCAGGATATGATCTTTCAACATCAAAAAAGTTTGAGAAATTCTTTGAAGAATTTGATCAAAAAGTAGGGATGGAAAAGCTAGAAGTTTTTCAAATTAATGATAGTAAGGATGAGCTTGGTTCTTTCCGGGACAGACACGAAAACTTAGGAATGGGACAAATTCCTATAGAAGAATTTCGGCTTTTAGTAAATAGCCCTTTGACTCAAGATATACCAATGATTTTGGAAGTTCCAGGGCTTGATAAAAAGGGTCCTGATAAGGAGAATGTTAAAGCCTTAGTATCTTTAGTCTGACCTATCACCTCCAGTACGGCTGTACTTGAAGTAATGCAGTGATCTCTTTACAATTAATCCAATGCCTGTGCCTGCTTTGCCTCATGTAAAAAAGTGGTTATCTTTCATTATTCCCATATTGGTAGTAATTATTGTCATTACAGTCTCTCTCCTTGTCTACCTCCAGTCTCAGAAATCATCCCTTCAAAAATCCCTCGCAAATTCTGAAAAAAATCTCAGTACAACCTCAAAAGAGTTAGATACTCTTAAAAATCAAGATCAAGTTAAAAGAAATGATGACCTCCAGGCGACTATCAAATCAATAGAAAGCACTTACAAAAACGTTATCAAGACATATGAGACAGTCCAAGACTTAAAAGCACAAAAACAAAAAACTGATTCATATGACAAATCACTCACCGAGTCTCTCTCCTATTTAGCCAACCGTAACTATGCCTCAGCGGAAGCTACTCTCACAGCTCTCAATAAACAAATTACAACTGATCAAGCCAAAGTCCAATCAACAATCGCAAACTCTACTCCTGTTGCCAATACTACCTCTAGTAACATACCGCCAGGAAGCGGCTATGCACTCCAAAAGGTCTCTACTGATATAGGAGAATATACTGTCGCTCTTGTCGCAGCGGATATGGGATCTACAAGAATTATTGTTGATACAGCCTCAGATAGTGACTGCAGAGATAATTGTCCGGTACTCTCACTTGGTGATTATGTTTCACGAAATGGAGCATTTGCTGGGGTTAATGGCTCCTATTTCTGTCCAGCAGAATACCCATCATGCGCTGGTAAAACAGGATCTTTTGATCTTCTAGCAATGAACAAAAATAAGCACTATCTAAATTCAGATAATAATGTCTACAGCACTAACCCTGCTGTTATCTTTCAGAATGGCTCGATGAGATTTGTAGGACAGGCTTCTCAGTGGGGCCGAGATACGGGTATCGATGGAGTGTTGTCTAACTATCCGCTTCTTCTTTCAGGCGGAGATATTGCTTTCTCTGGTGATGGTGATCCTAAAAAAGGAAGCAAAGGAAATCGAAGCTTTGTAGGGAATAAAGGAAGTACTGCATATATAGGTGTAATTTATAACGTAACCGTTGCAGAAGGTGCACATGTTCTGAAAGCACTTGGCCTTGATAACGCACTCAATTTAGATAGTGGCGGATCAACGGCACTTTGGTCAGGAGGATATAAAGCAGGTCCAGGTAGAAATATTCCTAATGCAATTCTGTTTGTGAGGAAGTAGGTGATGCTTCCACCAGTCTCTCTGTAGGAACATAAAAGACAACTTGCGTTTCCCACGGATGAAGTCCAACAAATATTCCACCTTCTTTTAGAATATCAGGATTCTGGATTGTTTCGCCTTTTGTGAGACTATGAACATACGCTGTTTTATCTTCTCCGACTTCAGGTATCCGACAAGTTGCAATATGGTCACTATAATTAGTGCAGACTATTGCTCCAACTGAGAGCTCCTCATCCCCTGATCCCTTTATACCATCAGGATCCTCAGCCATTTCTACTTGTTGAGCTATAATACTGGAATCATCCAGATTGAGATGAGATAACTTCCATGAACCTTCTTGAAAAAGCTTCGATTGTTTCAAACGTAATAGTTCCTGATAAAATCGTTGTGTATCTGGATCAATATCTTCCGTAGGAAATCTATTAACCTGCATAGGAGGCTTTAGTCGTCTTCCGTCCTCCTGTCCTTGGTTAAAAAGAAAAATTGCGTCAGGAACGCAGGCTGCTATCGCAGTTGCAGCTTTGGCTGCATCTGTACCGAATACTTGTACAGCCCTTTGCTCATCATGATTCTCTGTAAATAACACATCTTTATAGGGTCTTCCATTTCGTGTTGCTGTCATCAAATGAATTAAATGCCAACGTAAATTTTCAGGTCTCTCATTAGGACTATTATGCGCAAGCCTATCGAGATGATCATAAAACTCCTTTCCATAGATATAATCAAATCCCCTTACTCCTAGCTCCTCTTTATCCCAATACGCTTCAGCGACAAAATAGAAATCTTCTCTTCCCTTTCTCTTTGCTTTCTCTTTTGCTTTGGCAGTAACTCGAGGCCAAAACTCATTTGTCGAAATATACGCCTTTTCAACCTCACTTAGATGATCACCCCATGTTCGTATGAAAGTACTTGGATTAAGAAGCATTGCCATATCACACCGTACTCCATCAGAGTGATCAACAAGGTCAAGCACAACTTTCTCCATGGCAGTTTGAAGTTCAGGATTGGCATAGTTTAATTGGATCGTATCATGCCATTCCGGAAAATTAGGATCCTTACCATGTGCTAGATAATACTCTTGTCCATCTTCTGATTCATATCTTCTATATGCACCTGGGTTAGCCGCAACTTGATCAGGTCGGCCATGGATAAAGTATTCTGGATTTGTCTTCGTCCATTCATGATCCAACCCTACATGATTTGGTACGAAATCTAAGAAAGCTTTTTTTCCATTAGTATGTAACATATCCACCATACTATCCCACTCTTTCCAATTAGAGGCTACTGAAGGATTAGGGTAATACTCAAGGACAGCAAATGGGGAAGCATCTACATCTATTTCTTTATTTAAATCAGACATTATAGGCACATACTCATGACACCACTTTAAGGAATGTTGACGACTGGCCTCACTTGGCTGATAGATTCCCATGAACCAGAAAGTATCAAATTGCGGAAATAATCTATCCCATTCAGCTTGTGGCACATTCCCAACCGTTACGGTTTCGCCAGCTTCTACGCTCAATTTATTTAGCCACGCGCGGGTATTTATCAGATGAAGCCCAGATGGATTGTTGATATCTTCACTAGGTGTAAGGACTTCAGACAGTTCATGAGCAAGCCTGATAATGGTCTCAGAGCCTCCGTAAAGTTCTGGGGATTTTCTTTCTGAAACAATGTTTGGGTAAGGGCGAAATTCATCTTGACGAATGTCATATCCCATACCAGAAGTTATAGGCGTTTGAACAATGTTGGTTTCGATCAAATTCATATTATAGGTCTAATTATATGCTTGTGAAAAGTGAAAAGCTTGACAAAGTTTTCACTGAAGAGCTGTTAGCTAGTTGTCCAATTTCTTACAAAGAAGAGGATGAGGGGATGGGCTCAATCCATGGAAAAGCCCCCGATGTACGGAGGCTTTTATTTTGGTTACCCATATGTTGTTGAACATCTGACCTCTGCCTGAAGGTCTATTAGAAAGAAATGTACCCTGCCCGATATTTCTTTTGTAGATGTTCTATTTATTAAATTGTAAATACACTATAAAGGCTAAGAGTAAGAGGAACTATCTCCTAAAGGTAAGAAGAATGCATGAAGACTACTTTTCGCTCCCTGTAATAATAACAATATCAGTAGTAGCAGATTTATCTACGCTCGTTGTCACTGCACTAAATGACTTGAGGAGTAACTCTTTAATCTCTTGTTGCTTTTTGTCATCGACTTTATCTGAGAAGACGACCTCAGTTTGTTCATGGTCGGTATTATCAGCATTGCCTGTAGTAATATTACTATACTCAATTCCTTCCATAAGTCCTTTTACTGTAGCTGCTTGACCTGGAGTTCCTGTACCATTCTGTACTTCGACAGAAAGCTCTGACTTTGCAACTTCCTGAGGTATGGGAGTTGCTGTTGGAGTTGCAACTGGCGTTGGTGTTGGCTTAGTAAACCCGACTAGACCCTGGTGAGTTTGTTGAAGATAAATAAGACCTCCTAACAATACTGTTAACACTACTAGGAATCCTAAAATAAGTAAGAGGCGGGATGTGTTCCATGTACTAACAGTCTCAAATGGTAAAGTTGAATTACTATCCTCTAAAGAGGAAAGCTCATCACTTGTCACCTCATCTATGTCAGGTATTTTCTCAATAGTCTCTTGCTTTTCTTCACCACTCTGTAAAAAATTACCTGTTTCATACAGCCTTTCTTTCTCAAGTATCGACTTTACCTCATCCTTACTGAGTTCATCTTCTGCATCATCACTAAAGAGCGAAAGAGGAAGAACAGCGATGGTATCTATATCAACTTCATTGAGTGCTCTAACTAATGTCATGTAGAAATTCTTATTGGTAATGAGTAAATAATTTTTTGCAGGCGTCTCGATTATTTTTTCTTGCGCAGACTCCTCTGGAAATGGTACTGATTCAAGAAGCTCTTTGCGAAGCGGATCTAGATTTTCATCCTTTTCTTGAGCCTTCTGATATAACAATCCTGCACCTAAAATAATGACACTGCTATCCACCTTTTTAGTAAATGGCTTCAATTGATCTTTAAGATAAAGAAGAAATGCCTCATTGTCCTCTACAATACTATCCTTTACGAACTCAGAAAGATCAATTTTCCCAAGGAGTTGTTTTTCTGACTGGACCAGAAGACTATGCTGTTTGAGATAAAAAACTGCTTGCTTCATATTATTTAGTATGTACTTCTTTTATATCCTCATGCAACTCTTTTTTCAACTCCGTTGCAACTTTCGTTATTTTATCTTCAATTCCTGTAATCCTTGCTCGTAAGAAGTTCCAAATAGCATCGTGATCGTCACTTGCTAACTCTTTAAGAAAGAGCTTTTTATCTTCGGTAGTTAATTCTGAAAGAATAGCATCTAAAATGACATGATGAAGACTCGAGTCCATCAGTGCTATTAAGTGCGCCTTCTCATCATCGCGCAAGTTCATATCATGGAGTTTTACCACGATTGAATCGGTCTCGACAATATGACTATAAAATTGTTTCTTTTTCATAGGTTACATTATAGCGTAATTGGTCCTAACGGGATCGTGTCTTGCGGGTCATCTAAGAAAAAGTACAGTACTGGCCCTTTTTGCCTTCCATCTACTCTTTCTAAATACGCCATCACCTCAGGTGATCCACCTAATTGCTTACCTGTCCACTGAGCTGGACCTGCGTCCCCTATTACTACCACCATTGCTTTACCATTTTGAGGATTTACCACTAGCATCTTTCGATATTTAAAAAACTCGCTATATTCTCTAACATTTTGTGAAAAACCTGGAGCTAAGAACGTCTGGACTGCGATGTAGTACTTCTCACGATCTATATCTTTTTGTGTCATTTCAGCTTTAGAGTATGCAAAATATCCCCAGGCACCCCGACCTGGTGCCATTCCGGATTTAGCGTAATGTAACGCTTCATCAGGAGACGAAAAATGAGACCAGATAGTATCTCCTGGATATCGCATCAAGTGCTGTTCTGCTCCTATATATCCATAACTAGTATTAAGACGAATTCCCTGCAGCTCTGCTCTTACAGGTATTTTTACTCTGTCTGAAAGCAGAGATGTTATATTAGCCTCCTCTGTTGCAGTTAATGGACGAACATCATCAGGTACAAGTGTTGTGAGATCGGTAAGCAAAAATGTTTTTTCTGGGATTGAGATAGGCTGATCTTTTACCGATTGCGTTACTGTTGTTGCAGGAAGAGTGTGAAGTGTAGGAGGAGCAAGAAGCAAGAGGCCACTTAACGATCCTGCAGCAATATGATGCTTAGCAGGCATATTTTCTGCTAACCAATCTAATGAATCACGATGTTTGGTCAGAAGCTGTTCTTTAAGACTTGCATGCCGTTCAACCCATTTAGACTGAAGCTTCTTATAATGAGAAGCTGGCTTATTACTGGATTTGAAAAATGGCATACCTATTCATGGTCGCATGTTTTCAAAAATGAGTCAACTAAATAACGATTCTGACTTACTACTATTGTATAATGCACACATGAAGAATGAGGATACTTTACCCAAAGATTTTTTAGACAAGCTTCCGCTTTTTATACCCCAAGAAAGATTGGCTCTTGTTCTCCAGTCATTTAATACACCAAAACAGCTTACCCTAAGAGTAAATACGGTAACTGCAGATACGAAAGAACTGTTATCTGAATTTGAAAAAGCGGCTATTCCTCTCATCCCTATTTCTTGGTATGAAGACGCTTTTACCACTACTGCAATAAGTAAAACTCTTACTGCTCTCCCTTCCTATGAGAAGGGTCAATTTTATATTCAAGGATTGTCCAGCATGATTCCTGCTCTTACCCTTAACCCTACGGAAGATGAAGTCATCCTTGATATTGCTTCAGCTCCGGGAAGTAAAACTACTCAAATTGCAAATCTTATGCAAAATAAAGGTGAGATTGTAGCAAATGATATCAGCAGAGCTCGCCTTTTTAAATTAAAAGCCAATCTCAGACAGCAGGGTGTAACTAATGTGAAGGTTATGAATATGCCGGGAGAAAGAATCTGGCGGAAATTCCCTGAGTATTTTGATAAAGTCCTAGTGGACGCTCCCTGCTCAATGGAAGGAAGATTCACAACAACGGATCCAGATAGCTATAAGGACTGGTCGCCAAAAAAGGTCAAAGAATTATCTCACCGTCAGCAATATCTTCTGCGTTCTGCACTGAGTGCAACTAAGGTAGGAGGAGTCGTTGTCTACTCGACCTGTACTCTTTCACCTGAAGAGAATGAAGGCGTTATTGATTGGTTACTCGAAAAAGAGAGAGACTCAATAGAAATTGAAGAAATAATAATTCCTCATTTAGAACTTAATCCTGGCATTATCGAATGGGGAAAATATCACTACAACAGTGAAGTTAGAAAAACAGCGAGGATCTATCCCGATGAAAAATTTGAAGGATTTTATATCGCTAAGATAAGAAAGATAGGAACAACTTTTACACCTGAGCTTCTGAAGCAATTGTACTAATCAGCTCATTACTATCAAAAATGCAGACAAGCGAATCATCTATTGCTTCCTTGCTTTTACCATTATCGTTATCATGAAATTTTCTTACAGGGGGTGCATAACTATCTAAGTAATTTTGAATTTCCTCTGGAGTGTTACCTGATTTTAGATCATCACGGACTAACCTTACTGCATCGGCAATAATTGATGAGGCGCTAATAAATTCTATGTTTTGTGGTTCTGAATGATCAGCATATCGTGCAGTTTTATCACTAGAGAGCAGAGCAATTATACGTTTGTCTGGGTATAGCTTCCTTAATCGCCTAGCTGCCATAAATGTTTCTTCACTCGTATCCTCATACACTAACCACATTGAATCCTCTGACGCATTGTCTATATGCGAAAAAGCTAAATCTTCACACAAAGGAAAGCTTCGAAGATGGTCAGCAAAATTTCTATGGAATAATTCTTTATATCTTGGGGTTGTTGTTGCTAAAGTTACTTCTCTTGGGCCCCCTTCAGAAACCTTTTCCGCAACCCGTCGCAGAACATGGGCCCACGTGTCTATATAGATATCTACACCAGTTGAGTGTGCTAAATCCCGATCTGAGACTACCTGCTGATTTTCGATACTGACTCGCTCCAAAGCTGCATTTCCCACATATACATCAATTACATCTCGATCTTCAACTAAGTCTCCTTTTTTTAATAACCCTTTTAATCGGAGCGCAGCCGAGCGGAGATCATCCTGTGTTACATCTACGTTATTCGGATTAAGAGAAAGTTCTTCATCAGCTTTTTCTCCACATCCGACAACTAAAAGATATCTTTTACCATTATCTGCGTGAATGAGGTTATCACGAGTTAATTTCAACCGTTCCCACGCGGGAGTTTTAAGATAGGAGAGTCCTGTGCGTTCAGTTATCCCAAGGCTAAGATATACTGCTTCATTATTATTAACTCGCTTACGATTATGTAATAACACCTCCTGAGCTCCTAATGGTGTCTCAAATACCGGGAAAAATCCTTGTCGATCTGTCCCAGATATGAGTGAATCTGCAATAAAGCTCTGTTTACCGCCTAAAATGACAACCTGTTCTCCTTTTGGTTTAATAGGAGCAATTCCCGATACAACTGCCTCCTTGCGAGTTGTTGACTGATGCAATCTGTCATACATGATCTTTCCGAAAATACCAAATACTCCTGCATCTTTAAGAAGTGATTTATATGATTCCAATATGTCATCCTGAACTTCTCTAAAATCCTTCATGGCAGCAGCAGTATTATGAGTAGTAAATTCGTGCATCATATGTCTGACTAGCTCAGTATTCGGAGAAGTGGCTGATCCAATCGTAGCAATCTGCAAAACTCCATAGACAATTGCATCCCTGGGGCTTAGCCCTTGAGCAAGTCCGACTAAAAAAGGTCCACTTAGTGCAACCCCTGCACCTAGTTTGTACTTTTCTCTTTTTAGAATTCCCAGTGCGTTAGAAGAAAAGGGAATACTATCAGCCTCACCATCTTCTTCAATTGGTATATCTTTAGGCAAAGCATATAGGGGATCTTTAGCGCTGTCTTCTGGTGGCCACATCTCACGTTCACTCATAGATGCGTATTATAATCCAGAAGGGTAAATATGTAAATCTATAGGCTTAAAATTCTAGCCGAAGAGCTGTTTTTTAAACTCATCAACTTTCTGCTGATCTTTTTGTCTGAATAATAATTCACCCGCTAATTGCTGATCAGGAAAATCTTCATTAAAAATAGTGGTAATAAATTCATCAAAGGATACCTCTTTTATTTCTATTTTCTCTCCTGGATCTAAGTGAGGGCTAGTCACTTTTTGACAATTCTTAGCCATAAAGTATGAAGAGGACCAATCTATCTTGCCCCCTGCTTCAAATGTTTTAATTAATATCCAATCATCTGATTCAAGACCCGTCTCTTCACGTAACTCTCTTTTAGCTGTCTCGAGGGGGTCTTCTCCCTCTTCCATTCGTCCACCAAAAAGACCTAGTCTTTGGCCGTAATGAGGTTGTGCTTCGTATGATAAAAG
>JBDHUU010000026.1:0-9783 GCA_039809285.1 Candidatus Levyibacteriota bacterium | reverse complement strand
AAAGCATAAGCATAGTAGCTCCGCGTCTACTTCCACCCTGCTGAACAATATCATGAGTTGCGACTGAGAAAAGAGTGGCCCAGTTAACAGGACCAGAACTCGTTCCATTTACTTTTTTAACGCGAGCACCTTTAGGTCTAAGAGATGAGAGGTTAAGTCCTACTCCTCCTGAGCGAGCCTGAATCTCAACTAATTGGCCAAGGGATTCTAAAATACCGTGGCGGGAATCCTTAGGACTTGGAATAACAAAGCAGTTAAAGTAGGTTACTTGATATTCAGTACCTGCGCCAGAAAGAATACGTCCTGCAGGAACGAATTTGAAGTCCTCCATGACGCGATAGAATTCCTTCTGCCATTTCTTCTGATCGGCCTTCTTCTCAATAGCAGCAATACCACGCGCAACACGGCGCCACATCTCTTCAGGTGTGTTCTCAATTCGCTCGCCGTTTTTATCCTTTAGGGCATAGCGATCTAAAAATACTTTTTGTCTGATTCCGTCTAAATTTACTGGCATATCAATTTATTAATTTCTTTACTTCTTTCTCGAAGTCTTCGACATCTACAAAACGTCTAAAGACACTTGAGAATCTGATATAGGCAATTTTATTTGTCTTTTTTAAGTGATCTGCGACTAACTGCCCAATTCGCTCACTCTGAATTTCTGCTGTATCTTCCCCACGAAGTTCGTGGATGATCTCAGTTACAATTCTCTCAATAGTATCAAGTGATACTGTCGTCTTTTCACAAGCGCGAATCAAACCTGCTTTTAATTTTTCTCTATTAAACTGTTCTCTTCGTCCGTCTTTTTTTATAACGTGAAGGTTAACAGTCTCAATCCGCTCATACGTCGTAAATCTGCGTTGACATTTGTGACATGCTCTACGCCTCCTGATAGCGTCCATGTCTTCACTATCTCTGGTCTCTACTACTTCTGATTCTTGGCTTCCGCAATAGGGACAATGCATACTCTCAATTTAGAATTTAAAATTGATAATTCTTAACTCTAAATTTCTGAATTATCTATTTAGTGTCCTAAAAGACTATATGGCTCTACCAGTATCTCTGTCAATAGAAAAAAATACATAAAACTGCATCTAGGAAATTTCTCGGGAAACAATAGCTTCAATACTGTAAAAACTCTTACAAATCTTTTCACGGAAGCAAAAAACTCAATCTTTTACCTGAACTATTTGGAGCTGATAGGACTGCAGTCGGGCTTTAAGACGAGAGAGTTCTTCCTTCTGACCGGGAAGAACTTTTTGAAGATCTGTCATGAGGGATATGTGCTTATCAGCTGCGCTATCAAGCTCATGGAGGAAACCTCCTACATCCCGACCTTCTTCCTGAAGAGCTGACGCTTCCGCTACAGCATCGTGATAATAGTTCTCTCCCTTTTCAATAGTCGTTACCGCTAGCTTTCCATTTTTCTTATCCTCATTGACGAGAAAGATAGCTGCTTCAATCCTTTTATCAGCTTGAAGGAGATTAAATTGAGCCTTTTTGTAAGGATCAGTTATCAGAAGAAGAATAATCTTATCACGCACCATTTTAATAGGATACAAAGGATTATTGGGAAGGATACCAGGATAGGGAAGCGAATACTCAGATGCTGCAGGAGGAGTAGGCGTGATAGGAACCGTCCCATCTTCCTGAGCCAAAATTGGAGTAGGAAGTAGAATACCAAGTACTAAGAGACAAAAAAGCCAGTACTTCATTTCATCGAAATCATAGTTGATATGGAGGGTTAATGCAATAGACTTACTTCTTAAGACCGAGGTGTTCCAGGACTATAGCTAATGCTTCTTCCTGATTATGAAAATAGGTATTAATAACTAAGTCGTAATAACTTTTATCGTAATAAACCCAGTTAGGGTCATCATTAGCATAGAGCTTACGCCATTTCTCAAGATCATTTATTTCTCTTTTAATTACCTCCTCTTTTGCTTCTTGAATTGATGCACCCTCCCTATTTACCAGCCTATCTATACGAATTGATGTCTGATCTACTCCATCTTTATCCTCGCATACTACCAAGATTTTGCAAATATTATCTATTCCTTGAGCGTTAAAACCTGCTAGCTTTGTCTCGACAACGACATGTTCATCTTCCTGGAGAATCTTTTTTAACTGACGATCAAAAAGCACGTCTTCTTCGTCTGGTCTTAAATCCGTGTCCTTTGGATCAAGTCCCATCTTCTTTCGGACCGCCTCCCAAAAGATCTCTCCTCCTTCTAAGTGACGCCAATGGAGTTGGTGAGCTAGCTTTTTGGCAAGTGTTGTTGAGCCCGAGGCGATTCTTCCCGATAGGGTAACGAGTCTATACTGAGGAATATCTATCGCAGTTCCTGTATTCATAGGCTAAAGTATAGCAGATTATACCCCTATCATGCGCACTTCTTCGACAAGACGATTTGCATACCCATATTCATTGTCATACCATGCAATAACTTTTGCCAATGTTCCCCCAACAACCTGCGTTAATGAAAGGTCAATTATGCTTGAATGAGGATTACCAATAATATCGCTTGAAACTAAAGGATCTTCTGTAATGGCTAAAATTCCTTTCCAGGCTGGATTTTGAGCTTCGTGCCTAAAGACGTCATTAACCTCATCAATGCTGGTAGCTTTACTCAAGACAAATGTACAATCAGCCAAAGACCCAACAGGTACTGGTACCCTGAGAGATAGCCCCAAGAACTTGCCCTCTAACTCGGGAACAGCTTTAGCTGCTGCATCTGTTGCACCGGTTGAGGTTGGGATAATGTTAAGTCCGGCAGCACGTGCTCTTCTATAGTCTTTGTGTCCTCCATCTTGAAGTCTTTGATCTGAGGTATACCCATGGACCGTTGTCATCATTGCCTTCTCGACTCCAAAGTGATCTTGCATGATCTTAGCAACTGGCGCGATACAATTAGTAGTGCATGATGCATTGCTGAGTATTGATTGATTTGAAAAAGTATCTTTGTTAACACCTAGGACAATCGTATGTACTTCGTTCCCCTTAGTTGGCGCTGACAAAACAACTGCTTTGGCTCCGGCTGTAATATGTTTTTGAAGATCCTCCTGCGTCTTGAAGTGCCCAGTCGACTCAATAACAACGTCTACTCCGATATTCCTCCACGGAAGTTTGGTCGGATCTTTTTGTGAATAAATAGGGATCGCTTGGTTATTTACGAGTAATTTTCCTAAGAGATCTTCGGGGTCTTGAGCTGTTCTCTCTTCTATAGCTACAGGAAGTATCAAAGGACCATAGACTGAGTCATATTGCAAAAGATACTTCCATCCCTTTAAATCTGTTGATGATCCTGCATTAATTGCTACTACTTCTAATGCGTCAAGGTGTTTTTGAAGGATTACTCGGTGAGCAACTCTTCCTATCCTCCCATAACCATTGATAGCAACACGAATCATATTTTTAGTATAGCAAAGAGAGTCTTTCAAAGTACAAGTCAAGTTATAGTTGACGCACTTTAAAGATTCAGCGTATTATGGAGTGAAGAGTGTCTTTTCGTAAAGACTGTTATTATTGTGAATAAAAAACTGATTTTTTCACTTCTTATCGTTCTCCTTCTTGTTATAGGTGTCTTTCTAGCAGTCTTTCTCTCTCAACAAAACCAAGATATTCAGCAACACGCATCCAGTGATGCGTCCCTTGTAGCAACTGTTGATAATGCGCCGGTTACTGAAAAAGACCTCACAGCTGCAACACGTGAGCAGTACAATGACAAGGCCATCAACAAAGAAACGCTTTCAGACACACTTAATAATGTCATAGAAAACAAATTGATTGCCTCCGAAGCAAAGAAGAAAGGGATCACTGTTTCGGATCAGGAAGTAGCAGATCGAGCGAAATCATTAGGAGGGACTGCTTCAGGACAAGCGAGTATCAAAAACCAAGCTCGAGCTGAAATCTTAAAGGAAAAAGTAAGTCAGACAGTAACTAAGACTAGACAAGTCGAGTCAGTTGGCTTCTGGCTACCTCCTGCTAATTATGGCGCACCGCTTACAGCTGCAGAAGCTCAAACAGTTGCTTCACAAAAAGTGCAAAAAACAGCAGTTCTTAATGAAATAAAGCAGAAATTTGATGCTAACGAAGAACCATTAACTATTGCCCAAGAAATTCAGAAGAAGTATCCACTTTTTGCTCCAATCATTGCTGTTAATGGCTATATTGTCTCAAAAACAACCGATACAGCGCTTATGACACAGCCCAAACTGTATACCTTTCAAGATGCTTTTAAGACTAATACTTTTCTCTCTCAAATTTTTACTATGAATGATGGTGAAGTAAAAACTCTCTTAACAGACGCAAATGCAGGAGGCGTGGTAGTCAAAATAATTAACAGTAGTAATGGAACCTACTCCAGCTTCGATGATTGGCTTGAAAAAAGCAAAGCCTCTCGTACTAAAATACTAAAACAGCCATGAAATACCTAGCATTTCTTATACTATTTATCTCTCTCCTCTTCCCTACCACAACAGTCGAGGCGGCTGGAAGTAATCCGTACTGTGTAGGAATGACAGGAAAATTCACTGCAACTAACTGGCCTGGGGGGTCAATTATGGTGGCTTGTGCGGGAGACACAGGTACTGCTGGCTGTAGAGGTGAAGTAGCCACTATTAAACCTGGTGAGTCATTTGATTTTGATAATTGTACCTGTCCTCCTTATGCTAGTGAAAGTATTTTTGGGAAGTCTGGGTGTCTTGTTATAGGAGAGAGCCTGAAAATAGTCCAGCTCAGTAACGGAAATCGACCTGTTCAAGGAAGCACTTCTCTTCCTCCTGGCTGTAAACTCAATAAACCACAGCCAATTGCCTGCGGAGTAAACGGAGATGTCATCAACGCTCCTTTTAGCATTACCTGTACTGCGCCTTCACCAACGCCTACACCCTCTCATACACCTACGCCAATTCCTTCTCATACCCCAACACCTACCCCCACCCCTAGTCCTACTCCGACACCCACGCCGACTCCTACCCCTTCCTCATGTCCTGTTCCAAGTGCTGTGCCGAATGTCCGTATCACCTGTCCCAACTGCGCAGCAGCAACCCCCACTCCTACTCCAGGAATAACGGCTGACACCCCCATTCCAACAAATGTCTCAACAACAGTAACACTTATTCCAACTATAACACCATGATATGAAGGCGCATAAAAAAGTAATTATCGGCTTTATCGTAACTATTATTCTTTTGATTGGAGCATTTATCGCATACTACCTCTCGCAAAGACCTCAGGAGATAAGGCAACACGCATCCGAAAAACCTTTTGGAAAAGCAGTTCACTTTGATGGAACTACGACAACTCTTACAGCTTCTTTCTCAGCAACAACTGCAATTGTGGAGCCATTTACTATTGAAGGATGGTTTAAGCCTGATTTTACTAATAAATCAACAACGATGGATTTGATTGATGTCAATAACAGCTCAAGCAGCGCCTGTACACAAAGTTTCCACGTCGTAGCTGACGCATTCTCCAATACTTCGGGCCAACCTGATGACCTTTATAGTATTTTTGTAACGCACGAGGATACGCAGTCCAATGGCACCCTCTCTCCTGATGCAGCTTTCTCCATTCCACTTAATAACTGGGTACATTTTGCTCTTTCGGTAACAAGCAGTAATTCAGCAAGCATTTTTTATAACGGAGCAAAGGTGGGAGAAGAGCAGTTGTCAGCTCCTCTTTGTATCTCATCGGATATGATCCTGGGAGCAAATGGAGACATGGATCCACAAACGTTCTTCAAAGGAGATATGGACGAAGTCCGAATCTCAAATATAGCCCGCTACTCTGATTCGTTCACTCCTCCAGCAGCTCCCTTTACAGTCGACAGCAATACGCTTGATCTCTGGCGTTTTGACGGAACTACCAATGACGAACTAACAAATAGAGTTATGGTGGAGACAGGCACAGTTAGCTATGTAGATTCTCCTCTGCCTGAGACTGCACCTCCTCCTGCGTGCCAGGCAAACGTCTCAACATGTGCATGGGATGCCGTAGAGACAGCTGTCTCCTACCATTATAAAATTACCAAAGTTGCTTCAGAGGGTAATGCTTCTGAATCGCTTGGAGCAACGATCATTAAAGAAGGAGATCTGCAGGCTCCTGGAACGAGTGTTACTTTCGTCTCAGAGGAGAATGCTACCTATACCTGTGAAGTAGCAGCAACGAATGCTTGTGGAACTGGCGGCAAAGCCTCAGCAACTGCAACGTGTTTGGTACCTACTTCAACACCAACGCCAACTCCTACGACTACACCTACGCCTTCTCCAACGCTGACACCAACTGTTACGCCAACCATTACCCCAACACCTACACCAACCGCAGTGCCTACGCCGACTCCTACTTCTCCTCCTGTTCCAACAGCTACCCCTGTTCCTCCTCAGCCGTCCACTGCTATACCAACTGCGACCCCAATACCTCCTGCACCGCAAACCTGTGGCTATTCTCCTTGTAGTGAGACTCAGCAATGTAGTAATGGACTTGTTTGTATCGCTGCTAATAATGGGCAACATTATTGCTCTAAACCTGAATACCAAACAGCTTGTGCTATGACACCAGGTTACTCTGCCTGCTGTACAGCACCTCTTCAGCCAAATACGCCAACGCCTACTCTCCCAAGCCCTGGAAGTGCTGTTGAAACAATTACTATTGCAGGAGGAATTATCTTTACGATTGTTGGAGCATTAATCCTCTTTGTTCTCTGATAAGCGAGGCTATTTAATCAGTAAATTCTTGCACGTACATCTTGCCGTAAATTCCTCCATCAACAACTCCTATGCCTACCTTTTTATAGTCAGGTGAAAGAATATTGGCTTTGTGTCCTGGGCTGTTCATCAAACCCTGGTGTGCAAGGTCAGTACCCGGAGCCAAAGCCAAATTTTCCCCCGCATGGTTATAGATAATACCCGCATCATTCATTCGATCAAAAGGGGACTTCCCACTAGGCGTAAAATGGGAGAAATATCCTTGTGAGAACATCTGTGAGGCATACGCTCTTGCCAGTATAAGAAGAGACGAGTCCGCTTTAAGCGCTGACAATCCGCGGGAGGTACGTTCATGATTGACCAAGTTAAACATCTGCGCTTCTGCTGCCTCATCAACAACAGGATCTGCGACAGTAAAATGAAGAGATATACTCTCTCCACTCTCAGGCTTTACTGTCATAACATTTAAAGTGTCATTAATGGCTCCTCCAAAAACACTTTGCAGCGAGTGCTGCACGCTAACGGTATGCGAAACAAGCGTCTCGCCAAACTTTGAGTCTGTAACCAGTTGTTTTAGCGCAGGTGACGAAGGAAGAGCAATAATAATAGTAAGCAAAAATGAAAGGATAATATAACTTGAAGCAAGTCCTGGAATGATACCTAAAGGATGATTAATTGATGTGAGAAAACGAGTAAGTGGATTCTTTTTGGAAAACTCAGGAAGCTTATTGATAGTCTTACGAGACACAACAGCTAAGATTATTTCACTTAAAAAAGCAACTAGGAAAAAAGCAATTGCATTAGCAAATCCTTGAGGAAGGGCAAAGAGGCTCACGAGTACACTACTTACTTGGGAGAAGAAAATAAGTCCTAGTAAGAATGAAATGATAAAGCAGATAAAATCCAGCCCAGCAAACCATAACCCAAGCATATACCCTTCATATGAATAAAAAAGTATTACTCCAAAAATAAGTACATCTAAAACATTAATTCCTGCATAGCTTATAGAGAGAACACTGATAATAAAGGAGAGTAAACTGCTAAAGTAATTCATAGGGAAAACTGTTATTTATTATAAGCAATCTTTCCTTCTCCTGCTAGGGTACGTCGATACGTTATTTGTTACTCTCTTTTCTTGATGCTATTATTAACAGATGGCGAAAATAACAAAGATTAAAAAAATTGTGCCTAAAAAACGTTGGAAGCTGCTGTTTTTTCTCGTTCCTTTTATCCTGCTTACCTTTTTTCTTTACTTCTTTATTTTTCGAGATCTTCCTTCTCCAACTCGCTTAAGCAGCGCGTCACTTCCTCAGTCGACTAAAATCTATGACCGAAACGGCACGCTCTTATATACTATTTATGCGGATAAAAACCAATCTTTTATTCCCCTCTCAAAAATCCCTCAAAATCTTCAGCATGCAACCATTGCAATTGAGGATAAAGATTTTTATAAACACGGAGCTGTTGATATCAGAGGAATTATGAGGGCAGCGTATGCAACTCTTCTTAAAAAACAGCTTCAAGGAGGATCTACTCTTACTCAGCAGCTTGTCAAAACAAGTCTTCTTACTCCAGAACGAACACTTCAACGTAAAGCTAAAGAACTTTTTGAGTCAATTGCAACTGAACTTATTTACTCTAAAAATAAAATCCTTGAAATGTATTTAAACCAGGTTCCTTATGGAGGAACTGCATATGGTGTGGATGCTGCAGCGCAGACCTATTTTGGTAAAAGTGTTACCGAGTTAACACTCCCTGAAGCAGCGTTACTTGCCGGACTGCCTGAGTCGCCCACAACCTTCTCCCCTTTTGGCTCACATCCAGAGCTTGCCAAAAAACGGCAACTGGACGTCCTTGCTGCGATGTACAGTGAGGGATATATCTCTAAATCCGATTACGAGAAAGCGAAAGTTGCCCCGCTTGTCTATAAGAAGATTAGTAACCCCATCCTAGCACCTCACTTTGTCCTTTACGTAAAGGACTTACTCGTTAAAAAATATGGTTCAAAAACAGTTGAGCAAGGCGGATTAAACGTAACAACCAGTCTTGACTTGGGTCTTCAAAATTTTACCCAGGACACTGTAGCGAGTGAAGTCGCTAAGTTGGACAATTATCACGTCGGTAATGGTGCTGCACTTATCACCAACCCAGGAACCGGTGAGGTCCTAGCCATGGTCGGAAGTAAAGATTACTTTGATGAGACATCAGACGGGAATGTAAATGTAACCTTAGCTCTTCGCCAACCCGGTTCTTCTATCAAACCAATTAATTATGCGGTAGGACTTATTAAAGGATATACTGCTGCTACTCCTTTTATCGATAAGGCAACTTGCTACCCTAACCCTGGTGGAAGTCCCTACTGTCCTAAAAATTATGATGGGAAATTCCATGGAGTTATCCAGATGCGCTATGCGCTTGGAAACTCTATTAATACCTCAGCTGTCCAAATGTTAAAGCTGAATGGTATCGATGCCATGATCGCAACTGCGAGTGCTATGGGAATTACTGAGTACGAAAAGGATCCTTCACGGTATGGTCTATCACTCACGTTAGGCGGAGGCGAAGTAACGATGCTTGAAATGGCAACGGCTTACGGAGTCTTTGCTAACGATGGTTATCGGATTGACCTCCACCCTATTTTGAAGGTAACTGACAATCATGGACGAACGCTTGAACAGTACTCTCCTCCGACAAGTCCTATTTTTGGCAAACGTGTACTCCCATCAGGTGTATCTTTTATCATATCCAATATCCTCGCAGATAATAACGCTCGTCTCCTCGAATTCGGACCTTCGTCTGAGCTAAAAATTGGTAAAAATCTGCCTGTATCAGTCAAAACGGGAACTACTAATGACTTTAGAGATAACTGGACAATTGGATATACTCCCTCCTATGTAGTCGCCGCGTGGGTTGGGAATAACGATAATACTCCTATGAGCAATATTGTCTCTGGTGTCACCGGAGCAGCTCCTATTTGGCATATTTTAATGACGCATGTACTTGATGATAAACCCCTTGAGACACCGGTAAAACCTGATAATGTCGTCGGAATGAATATCTGCTCCAATTCAGGTC
>JBDHUU010000025.1:0-10387 GCA_039809285.1 Candidatus Levyibacteriota bacterium | reverse complement strand
CCCATCCATGACGCCATGATGAAAGATGAAGCACTTGATTCATTTCTTTATCCTAGCCTAACAAAAGTGTTTAATGATGAAGGGATAGTATTTAAAGGAATAGAAAACGGAGAAGCAATTGAAATTTAGCGCTTTGGTGACTGCTTAGCACGGCGTGCTTTTCCACCTGTACCGACTTTTCGACGTTCACGGATACGTGAGTCTCGTGTTAAAAATCCTTCTTTTTTAAGAATTGGACGGAAATTATCTGCGTCTGCCTTAGCGAGCGCATTCGCAAGACCGGCAACAACTGCATCGAGCTGTCCAACTTGTCCACCACCAATAACACGGATCGTAATTGTGTATTTATTTTGGGCATTAGCAACACGAAGCGGCTCTGTGTAGCGGAATCTGTTGACATCTCCTGGAAAGTACTCTGATATAGCTTTTTGATTAACAATAATATCGCCTTTCTTAACTGCTGTTTCGCCCCAAATCATTCCTTCTTTTAAAGATGAATAAAGTCTTACTCTTGCTACAGCCTCTTTTCGTCTTCCAACTGCAAAAGTGTAGTCTCTGCTCCCGTTATTTTTCTTAGTATCAACTGCTTTACTTGCCATAATTATTTAGCCTCGTCTTTCTTTACAAACTTATCCGAATATGTATGCTCTGCCCCTGAAAAGACAAACATTCGCTTGAGCATTTTATCACGCAGCCTATTATCAGGCAACATACCCTTCACAGCATGTTTAATAATATCTTCTGGCTTACGAACACGCAATTCTTTGAGAGTTTCACTTTTGTATCCACCTGGATAGCCTGAATGTCTAGCATAGACTTTATCTTCTTCTTTTTTACCACTTACTTTAACCGCTTTTGCGTTAATTACCACAACATAATCTCCACAGTCTAGATTACGAACAAAGTTAGGCTTTGCCTTCCCCATAAGATATTTAGCAATGGTAGTTGAGACACGGCCAAGTGTTTGGTCGTTAACATCAACTAAGTGCCATTCATGTTTGATTTCAGATTGTTTGGTAGGTGTTGTCTGCATATTATTTTGCTACTTTCTTAGGCGCTACCTTAGCCGCTTTTTTAGGGGATGACTTAACAACTTTTTTGGGTTTTGCCACCTTTACTTCACTTTCAACAGTCTCAGCCTTAACTTGAGCTTTTTTACTCTTTGGAGAGATTATTTCTGCTTTTGTTCCTTTTTCTACCCACTCCATAATGACCATCGATGCATTATCAGAAAAGCGATTGCCAATTTTTATAATTCGTGTATATCCACCTGGGCGATCAGAAAAACGTGGAGCTACATCTGTTACCATCTTTTGTAATGCTTCATTGGTAAGATATGCCTGGAGCAGTTGGCGTGCCTGAACACTGTCATTTTTCTTTGCTTTAGTTACCAATTTTTCGACATGTCCCTTAATCGCCTTAGCCTTTTCTTCGGTAGTCTCGATTCTCTCGTACATAGTCAATGAAGAAACCAGCCCTTTAAAAAGTGCTTTTCTTTCATTTGTATCACGCTTTAATTGTCGACCAAAAACTTGTTTTTTCATAAAAAAAACTCAACTCTTATTTCTCAATTGCTAATCTATAAAAAATCTTAAATCGACCTTCAAGTAAGAGATTTACAGATGCAGATTCAACATTTGAGACTTAAGATTTGAGATCACTTAGATTGAGAAAGAAATACCCTTTTCTTGTAATTTTTCTTCGATAACGGAGATGGATTTCCCACCCATATTTCTCATAGAAATAAGGTCTTTACGTGGAGTTTGGAGCAGTTGTTCAACTGTCTCGATACCACCGTTACGAAGACTATTGTAAATTCTTGTTGGAAGATCTAATTCATCAATTGTCATTTTTGCTACAGCAGATGGAAGAGTTGATACTGGAGCTGACTCTTCTTCAGTAACTTCTGTTGCTTGAGGTTCATATACCTGAAGGAATGAGCTTGCTAAGATGCGTGCAGAGCGATCAAGAGCTTCTTTTGGATCAACAGTTCCGTTTGTCCAAATTTTCATTGTCAATTTATCGAGGTTTGTTCGCTGACCAACACGAGTTGCCTCTACAGTGTAAGTAACGCGTCTAATAGGTGAGAAGATTGCATCTGTCTGAACATTGCCAACTGTGGAAGCCTTACGATCTTCAGCAAGTGAATAACCCATTCCTCGCTCAACAGTAAGCTCCATATCTAACTTAGCTGATTTACCTGAAAGAGAGCCAATGTAGTGGTCTTTATTCATTACTTCTACACCATCTGTCTCTTCAAAGTTAGCCCCTGTAAGTTCCATAGGACCTTTAGCAGAAAGTCTAATTGTTGCTTGATCGCGACCTTCAGCTAACTTAAGATTAAGCTCTTTAATATTGAGGATAAGATCGATAACATTTTCCTTAAGTCCATCAACTGTAGAGAACTTATGCTTAACGCCATTGATTTTTAGTGCAGTAACAGCAGCTCCTGGAATAGAAGTGTAAAGAACGCGACGAAGTGCATTACCAATAGTATAGCCATAACCTGGTTCTAATGGCTCAATAACGAACTCGCCGTAGCCAGCTGCGTTTACGATTTCTTTTACTGTAAATGGTGTGTTTTCCATATTAGCCTTGATCGACAATGATATATTGTATCATTATCTTGAATAATATTCAATAATCTGTTGAGTATTGAACGGAACAACAATATCTTCACTTTTTGGCATGCGTGTAAGCTTACCAAGAGTTCCTTCACGGGATACGAAAGAGACTAACTCAGTCTTTTCCTGCAAGAGCTTGATAACATCTGCTGTCTTTTGCATTCTATCGTCAATCTCAATAATATCACCTAACTTTACTTGGTATGAAGGAATAGTTAGCTTCTTTCCGTTTACTTTAATATGACCATGTGAAACAAATTGACGAGCTTGAAAACGTGTCTTCGCAAAACCTAAGCGATAAACTACATTATCAAGTCGAGTTTCAAGAAGGGATAACATCAACTCACCTGTGTCACCTTTCTGCTTTTCTAAGTTAGTAACGAGTCTCTTAAACTGCTTTTCCAAAACTCCATACATTGTCTTCGCTTTTTGTTTTTCGCGCAGCTGCAGACCATACTCAGAAAGACGACGGCGGCTCTTTTTAGCCCCATGCATTCCTGGTTTAATATTCAAACGTCTTTGGAGACTAGCAGAAGATTTATCAAGTAAATTAACTCCCTCTTTGCGTGCTAATTTGTGTTTTGGTCCAGTATATCGTGCCATAGGTTAAATTCTCCTCTTTTTCTTAGCCCGAGGGCCATTATGTGGAATAGGAGTAATATCAGCAATTGAAGTAATTGAAAGTCCTGCACTCTTGATCGCACGGAGTGACGAATCACGGCCTGATCCAGGTCCTTTAATAAAGACATCAACTGACTTAAGACCTGATGCTAAAGCTTTGCGTGCTGCATTCTCAACTGCAAGAGAAGCTGCATAAGGGGTTGATTTTCGAGTCCCCTTAAACCCCGCATTACCTGCAGAACTCCAAGAGATAATATCGCCTTTATCGTTAGTGATACTTACTAAAGAGTTGTTGAAAGTTGCAGTCACGTAGACGCGACCATGCTCACTGACAACGAGTGTTGATTTCTTTTTAGTTGTTTTTGTTGGTTTTTTAGCTGCCATAATTTATAAAATTTAAGCCTTAGCTTTAGCTGCTGCCTCCATCTTTGCCGCCATTTCTTTCTTGATAGCGCCAATTGTCATTCTCTTTCCTCTTTTAGTTCGAGCGTTTGACTTAGTACGCTGCCCGCGAGAAGGCAATCCTCTAATATGACGAATTCCTCGGTACATACCTGCTTCTTTTAAGCGACGAATATCTGCGTTAACTTCTGTACGGAGGTCCCCTTCGACTTTAATTGTTTCAAGAGCCTTAGTAATACTTTTCTGATCTTCCTCTGAAAGATCTTTGACTCTTACTGCTCCGTCGATCTTTGCTGCTTCTAATACTCCTTTTACATTACTTCGGCCAATCCCATAAAGATAGGTAAGTGCAATATCTACTCTTTTGTTATCTGGTAATGTTACTCCTGAAATACGCATAAATTATCCTTGTCTTTGTTTATGTTTAGCTGTCTCACAGATAATATAGACAACGCCTCTTCGACGAATTACTTTACATTTGTTACATCTTTTTTTAACACTTGCTTGAACTTTCATTATAATTCTCCTTTTATTATCGAACTCGATAGGTAATTCTTCCTTTACCTGGATCGTACGGCGTTACTTCAATTCTTACTTTATCTCCAGGAAGAATTTTAATAAAGTGAATACGCATCTTTCCTGAAAGATGACAGAGAACTATCGATCCATCCTCTAACTCAACTCTAAAAAGAGTGTTTGGTAAAGCTTCACGAACAATTCCTTCTTTTTCAATCGATCCTTGATGTGCCATATAATCACGAACAACGCGATCGCTCACAGCTGTTCTAATTCGCATCTATTATTCGATTGATCTTGAAAAAGGGCAACCGAGAGCTCTATATGCTCGCGAATCAAAAAAAGCAGGACGTATTCGCGTCAAGTTATGGTTATTATAACAAACCAGCCTCAAAAGAGCAACTACTCAGGCTGTAAGGACCAACGGGTCGTCTTTTGTAATCAAAATAGTTCGCTCAAAAACAGCTGATAGGCTGTCATCAGCCGTTTTTATAGTCCAACCATCATTGTTAGCATACATTACATCAGATTCACCCATTGCATATATTACTTCAACAGCAATAGTCATTCCTTCTTTAAGGAGAGGGGTTCTCTCGATTTTCCCTACAAGGAACCCTGGCACTTCTGGCTCTTCATGAAGATCCTTACCCACCCCATGACCAACTAGCGTACGAACAATACTGTAGCCACTTCCCTCTACAATCTCTTGGATTGCTTGAGAGATATGACCAACTCGATTGCCTGCTCGAGCTTTTTTAATCCCTTCCCACATTGCTTTTTCCCCAACTTCAAGAAAATGCTGAACTTCTTTTGATCCTTCAGATTTCCCTCCGACAATAATTGTGTCAGCCATATCGGTATGAAGTCCATCTAAATACACGCCACAGTCAATACAAATGACATCACCTTTCTTCAGTACATACTTACCGGGAATTCCATGTACGATAATCTCATTAGTCGCCGTACAGATAGTATGTTTGTAGCCAGGAACTTCCATAAACCCAGGTTTTCCTCCTTGATCTCGAATAGATTTTTCTGCAATCTTATCTAATTCTGCCTCAGTAATTCCTTCCTTTACAGCAGAAAGCGCTTCTGAGAGAGCCACAGCGAGCATACGGCCTCCTTTTTTCATACTTTCTATTTCCTGTTTATTTTTAATATCAATCATATGAATTGACGCTCCTTTAGAATATCCATTACTTTTGCTACTGTCTGATCGACTCGGTCAGCTGTTGTATCTATCTCAATTGTGCCTTTCTGCTGCTCAAGCGGAGCAATATCTCTACTCTCATCAAGATGATCTCTTTCCTTAGTCTCTGAAAGAACTTCTTCGAAAGTCTTTTTTATACCCCGTTCTTTAAACTGTTCAAACCGTCTGAAAGAACGAGCTTCAAGTGAAGCAGTAAGGAAAATCTTTACTTCTGCATTAGGCGCAACAGCTGTCGCAATATCCCGTCCTTCAATAATTGCATCATGACCCTCAACAATTTCCTTTTGTCTCTTTACCATTTCCTCTCGTACCTTAGGATGAGCAGCGACAAGTGGTGTTTTATTACTTATTTCTGGTTTGATAATTGTCTCCGTCACATCTTCATCGGCTAAATAAATTACCGTGTCACCCGCTGAGACCTTCAAGTGAAGGTTACACTTATTCAAAACTTCAAGAACCGCTTTCTCATCAGACAAATCAATTCCTTCTCTCATGCAAGCCAGAGTTAGTGCCCTATACATTCCTCCTGTATAGAGATACAAGATACCCAATTTTTTACTTAACGCAACCGAAAGAGTTCCCTTCCCTGATCCGACTGGTCCATCAATTGCAATTGTTAATGCTTTATTCATAATGTTTTACTAATTCCTTAATACGCTTTTCTAAATGTTGAGATGAATCATTATTCTCAATAAAAACATCTGCCATTGCTATACAAATTGCTGTCTGCAATCCAAAATCTTTTTCACCGATCCCAAGGTCCCTATTGTCGAGTTCCTCAAATAACTCTTCTGTCAATTCTTCACGTCTTTTTAAGTTCTTTAGCCTTGTAAAACGTGTTTTGCGATTTACTACAAGCGAGACTAATAAAGCGTCATACTTACGAAGATAGAGAATCTCTTCACTATTTCTAAATCCCTCAATAACTATTTTATTCCATCCATTTTTCTCTGCGACTGCTAACGCTTTTTCAATTAATACTGTTTTCCCAAACTGCTCCCGCCACAAATTACCTAAATCTTGTAGGTTTCTTCTGGTAACTGAATCTCCTAATAGAAGAAGCTCCTCCTCTAAAAAAGAACTGAGACTAATTTTATGATACCCTAAATCCTGAAGAGTCTCTGCAGCAGTTGACTTACCACTTCCGAATGCCCCTGAAATACCAATTATTTTCTTCTGACTCGTCATGGGTGGAATAGGAGCTACTCTTTAATGTGACTCATGATCTCTTTATGAATCTTTTCTATCTCCTCTTCACCATTTATTTCGACCAACTTACGATTACTTTTATAATAATCTATGACAGGTTCTGTTAGCTTGTGGAATAGCTCAATTCTTTTTCTTATAGCCTTTAAGGTATCATCTTCACGTCCTTCCGCATCACTCATCGCCCGATATGACAGACGCCACAAGGCTTCTTTATCAGATACTTTTAAGTAGAAGACGTGGTTGATACCATTTTCAAAGGTTTCTGCCTGATGAGTTGTACGAGGGAAACCATCAAGAATATATCCACTTTCATACTCTGGGCGGTGGAGATAATCACTGACTATATCCATAACTTTTGCATCAGGGATAAGATAACCAGCATTCATAGTCTCTTTAATGTAGCGGCCGAGAGGTGTATGTTCCTTTGCTAATTCACGAAAGATGTGACCCGTCGAGAGATAAGGGATATGTAGCTTATCTGAAAGCAACTTTCCTTGAGTAGATTTACCCGCACCCTGTATACCAATAAGAATTATTTTCATACTTAATTTTTCAAAAACCCTTCATAATTGCGCATAACTAATTGCGCTTCAATTGCCTTATATGTTTCAAGGATTACACTAACAACAATCAAAATACCAGTTCCTCCTAAGGCTAAGTTTTGAATACCTGTCAGACCTCTCACAATAGATGGTAGAACAGCAATAATAGCTAAAAAGATTGCCCCAGCTAAGGTAAGTCTTGTCAGAATCGAGTTAAGGTAGGTTGCTGTCTGAGTTCCGGGTCTGACGCCTGGAATAAACCCGCCTTGTTTTTGCATCTCTTCAGAAATCTTTTTTGGATTAAAGACAACTGCTGTATAAAAGAAAGTAAAAGCAACAACTAAAATAAAATAAAAGATATTATAAAACCAGCCATTTGGATTGAACCAATAAGTCAAAAACTGTCCAACACCAATAAACTGAGGGTTTTTTGATGCAAGCATAAAGTTAGCGAGAAGGGAAGGGACAAGTACTAAAGAAACAGCAAAAATAATAGGAATAACACCTGCTTGGTTAAGACGAAGAGGTAAGTGAGTTGATTGTCCTCCGTACATTTTATTGCCGCGCATACGCTTAGCGTAGTGTACAGGAATCTGCCTTGTTGCTTCATTAACGAGAACAATTGATGCAATTACGACAATTCCTAACACTAAAAAGACAAGAATACTAAAAAGACTCTCAGCACTTGATGTAGCTGCAGTTTGACCGATGACAGATGGAAGATTACCAATAATACCTGCAAAGATAAGAACTGATACACCATTTCCAACTCCACGCTCAGTAATTAACTCTCCAAGCCAAACAGCAAACATCGTGCCGGCGGTCATCGATAACAAGAAGGCAATAAGAAGTAGTGGAGAAAGAGTTGTAATAATTCCTTGACTTCGAAGCAAAGCATACATACCGATCGCCTGTAAAAGAGCCAATGGAACCGTAATAAATCGTGTATATTGATTGATTTTTTGGCGTCCTTGCTCCCCCTCTTTCTGAAGCTCTTCAAGTTTTGGAAAAACCATAGAAAGAACCTGAATAATAATAGAAGCGTTAATATAAGGATTTAAACCAAGCGCCAGAATTGAAAAGTTGCGCAGAGTACCGCCTGAGAAAACGTCTAGAAGACCTAAGAATTGATTTTGAGTAAATAACTGACGAAGATGCACAACATCAACTCCTGCAACTGGAATATGAGCAAAAATACGAAAAACAAGGAAAACACCTGCAGTATATACGATTTTACTACGCACTTCTGGAGTGCGAAAGATTGAAGAAAGCGTAGCAATTACTTTGTTCATGCAGTTACAGTAACAGTCGTTGATTGAGGTTCAATACTACCACCAGCTTTAATAATCTTTTGTTCAGCGCTTTTTGAAACTGGAACCTTAACGAGAAGAGCTACAGTTAAATCTCCATTACCCAAAATCTTTACTCCTCTTTTGAAAGCTTCTGATGTATCGATAACATTGTACTTAATAAGAGTCTCAAGGGTAATCTCTGTCTTTGCAGGAAATTTATTAAGGTTACTAACATTGATAGCTATTGCATCTGGCTGAATAGAATGATTACGATCTTTTCCGCGCAAGAATGGCAGACGCTTAATAAGTGGAAGGGCTCCTCCTTCAAAATCAAGAGGGATATCATAACGAGCTTTCTGGCCCTTTGTTCCACGTCCAGATGTTTTTACACGGCCTGAACCATGGCCTTGGCCAAGACGTCTCTTACCTCTAGTTTTGATTGTTGATAGTTGATGTAATTCCATATTATTTAGTCTTTGATGCAACTGCCACCTTTTTCTCTTGCATTAACGATAACTCACGGAGTGCCTGGAGAGTTGCTGCAACATTTCCATGCTTATTATTACTGCCTAATACCTTTGAAGAAATATTGGTAATACCAGCTGCTGCAACAACACTTCGAACTGCTCCTCCTGCGATAATACCCGAACCTCGTGGGGCTGGTTTTAGCATAACACGTGCGCCGCCAACTTTCACGTCAACTCTTGAAGAGATTGTGCCATTAATAAGGGGAACGCTAATCATATGCTTCTTAGCAAGAAGAATTCCCTTACGAACAGCACTTGAGACATCTGGTGCCTTACCTAGACCAACTCCTACTTTGCCTTTACCATCTCCGACCACAGTAAGAGCTGAAAAGCCAACTTTATTGCCTCCTTTAGTCTTCTTTGAAACTCGACTAATTTGAACAACCTGCTCAATAAATTCACTTCGTTGTGGTTCAAATGATGCCATATTAGAACTCTAAGCCTCCTTCTCTTGCACCTTCTGCTAAGGCCTTAACTCGACCATGATACGCGTAACTTCCCTTATCAAATACAACTTTCTTTATCTTTTTTGAAAGAGCCTGCTTAGCTAGCTCTTGACCAAGAGCCCTTGCACGCTCTGATTTAGTACCTGTCTGCTTTTTTGCTTCAGTTACACCAATAAGTGTTTTGTGCGCACTATCATCGATAATTTGTGCATAGACATAGTTATTCGAACGGAAAACAGATAAACGAGGAAGATCTGAGATATTTCTGATCTTTGCTCGAATACGTGTCTGTCTCTTAGACTTTTTATATAATTTACTATTCATACTTATTTACCTCCTACGGCTTTAGCTGCTTTTCCAGCTTTACGTCGTACTACTTCTCCTACATAGCGAATACCTTTTCCTTTATATGGCTCTGGCTTTCTAACCGCTCTTATTTCAGCTGCTGTTTCACCTACAAGCATTTTATCCATTCCGGAAATGGTAATAACATTTTCATTAACAGCAATCTTGATACCTTCTTTTGGACTGAACTTTACAGGATGAGAAAAACCAAGATTCAGAACAATGTCATTTCCCTGCATTTGAGCACGATATCCAACACCTTGTAATTCTAATTTTTTCTCAAAACCTGTATCAACGCCTTTAACTAGGTTTGCAAGCTGTGCTCGTGCCAAACCCCACGCTGCATTAAACTCATCAGAATTTTTAACTCGTGCAACGAGCAACTGTCCATTTTCCTCTTTAACAGTAATTCCCTGAGGAAGGGTATAGGACATCTGACCTTTAATACCAGATACTGCAACAGTATCGCCTGTTATCTGAACTGTTGTACCTTCTTTAACTTCAATTGGTAGCTTTCCGATTTTTGACATAGTATTTATAGTGAGTTTCTTGAACTATCCTATCTTGAAAAGAAGTTCTCCTCCAACTCCTTTCTTAAGAGCATCTTTACCTGTCATTAACCCTTGACTCGTTGATACGACAAGCATAAGAGC
>JBDHUU010000024.1:0-10435 GCA_039809285.1 Candidatus Levyibacteriota bacterium | reverse complement strand
GAGCGTATTTCCACGAACTCATTGGAAAAGGGGGAGTACACACATAGTATGTTAGACCTTTTTAGCTATGGATTTATGGTGAGAGGGTTTGAAGCAGGGTTAATCATTGGGATTATCGCTCCACTTATAGGAATATTTTTAGTTTTGAGACGTTATTCACTCATTGCTGACACTCTTTCCCATGTCTCTTTAGCGGGTGTTGCTATTGGCCTACTTCTTAAGATTAATCCATTAATTGCAGCTATTATTTCTGCTGTCCTATCGTCTATTGTTATTGAGCGATTACGTATTAGTAAGCGTATTTTTGGCGAGTCAGCGCTTTCGATTTTTCTTTCGGGGAGTCTTGCCTTAGCAATCGTTTTAATCAGTCTTGCACATGGATTCGGAGTAGATCTTTTTAGCTACTTGTTTGGTAGTATCACAACTGTTAAACAGCTTGATGTTTTGGTTATCAGTATATTAGGTATCTTAGTCATAGTAACAATAATTGCTTTTTATAAAGAACTAGTTTTTGTAACAGTAGACGAAGAAGCGGCAAAGGTGAGTGGAATTCCAACTAGGTTTATTAACTTGCTCTTAATAGTTCTGTCAGCATTTACTGTAGCACTGTCTATTCCAATTGTTGGAGTATTACTCATCTCTGCTCTTATTGTTATTCCCGTTGTTGCTGCTTTACAATTTCGTAAAGGATTCCTGAAGACGATATTCATTGCGGAGGGAATTTCTATCTCTTCTATTATTATCGGTATTATTTCAGCTTTCTATCTTAATCTTTCAACAGGGGGAACTATAGTTCTTATTACCCTTGGTATTTTCTTACTCTCTCTTGTTATAAATAAAAAATAATTATGCTACTTTGCAAACAAGACTTCTTTCTATTCTTCTGAGGCTGTAAAGAATAGAAAGAATAAGAATTGCAAGGATTCCTGCTTGCATAAGAGGACTATGAAGCGTTAATGCCAGAATTCCCGTTGATGGTCCTAGAAGAGAGAGAAGTGTTAATCCACATCCTGGACAGCCGCTGCTAACAAGGGCCGCAATTCCTACACCCCCAACTGAGAACTTCATAGTGCCTGAGTCTTTCATTCGCTGCATTAAGATAATCATTAGCGTGAGATTAAGCCCAACAAGTAAGGCTACAGCTACGGTAAAAAAGACTTGAGAGAGTGGAAGCATGACAAAATATCCGGTAATGAGATCAAAACTAAGGTGGAATTTGTATTCAAGAGGAAAATTCCCAAGTACTGTATGGGAGATGAGAGAATGGTTAAAAAAATAGATCTGAAGGAGAAGATAGAGAACACCTAAGAAAAACGTAACAAGTAAAACATTACGACTTCTCAGGACCGGTAAGTACAATGATGTTGGCAGAAAGGACATACTTATTTCTTTAACTCTTGGTCAATGATGGTTTTGAAGGAGTCGTAAGGGAGAGCTCCAACGAGCATCTGCCCATTGATGTAGAAGGTAGGGGTGGAGGTAACATTGACTTTTTGGCCATCTGCCATATCAGTATCAACTTTCTTTGCATCATTTTTATTACTAAAGCATTCATTAAATGTAGTCATATCAAGGCCAATCTGAGATGCCCAATTAGAAATATCATCGGTTGTGACGGGAATCGTGCCTTCCCCTTGGGCGGCTTGTTCAGAAAATGCTTTGTCATGGAATTCCCAGAACTTCTTTTGGTCATTAGCGCATTCTGATGCTTCTGATAGGTCGCGAGCAGCAGGATGGATCTCAGCAGGAAGCGGGAACTGACGATAAGCTAACTTTACTAATCCTTTATCGATATAGTCCTTTTTAATTTGAGGAAGCGTATCTTTCCAGAATTGGCGACAGAAGAGACATTGAAGGTCAGAGAATTCAACAATAGTTACTTTAGCGTTTGACTTACCCATGATAGGAAGATGACCATTGCCAACCTTATAGAAGGAGGGAGTAGGAGTAGGAACTGCTCCCTGGGCTCCTGATAAGTTGGCTCCGAGTGTTTTCTCTTTCTGTTCCCAATAGGTAAGTTTGGCTGTCTGATATCCTGCAAAAAAAGAAAGGCCAACTAAACCTAGGAGAAGAAGAGTAATAAGGAATGTTGCATTCATTCGAGGAACTCGCGGAAGTCTAAACTCAATATAGTCATTACGAGGAGCTTCTTTAGGGGTGGTTTTTCTGACTGCCATAGCATCCATTGTATGCAAATTACGAAAAGCTTGTCAATCCAGTGAGTTAATAGAGGTTACTACTTCTATCTGTCCAGGTGATGTAAAGGTGAGACAATATAAAAGTATAAATATGGCAGTACCATTTAGCTCTATATATAAATCCAATTCATATTTATAGATCAATGAAAATGTACACCAATAATTGGTGAATAATACACATGCATTGTAGTGTATAATAAAATGATGACTGACACTCATCAAGAATCTTCTCTCGTTGAGGCCCCGAGTATCAATCTAGAAGCATCTCCTCAGCCAACCGCTACACGGCGTGATTTATCTTCTTTAGCATTTTTAGTAATGGAGCAATTTGAACGTCAGCATGATGCCAATCATGAGCGCAAACTAACGGTTAATCCCTTTGTGTCAAAAGTGGCCTCAGCTTATGAAAAGCTTCGTAATGCAATGGAGTATCGCGAAGATGAGGTTATCCTCAGGTCGACAATCGAGCGAATTTTACGCCGTCGCCTTTTATTAGGGGGGACGGCCAAAACTACTGCTGAACCACTTGTGAGAGAGCTGATCTGGGCACGTTATCTTCCAGATAATACTGTCCCTGAGAGTGCCGTTACGAAAGTGGAGGAGACAATTGATCTCTACTTGAATCTTCGACTCAAAGTACTTGAAAAACACAAGATCAAATTGAGTGAAATTAATGAGTGGACCTACCATTTGATGTCCAGCAGTATAGAGCACATAGTAAATCCCAATATGGAGAAACAGATGATCGGGAACTTTATGTATCAGGTGATGAAGGATGATATCACTATTCTTGATGATAAAGAACAGACACGCGATGCCCAAGTCTATTTAGCTGTAAGACGTGCTTTTGCCCGGGATGATTTAGCCTTTCTGCGATTCCACCTCTTCCAGCTTTACTTTGGTGAGGTTACAGCTCATTCGCTTGATCATATAGTCGATTCCTTTAAAGAAGGTGTTAAAGAGATTGAGACACAGCTCTCATATCCTCGCAAAGATCGTATCTATACGTATGTTAAAAGAAGAGCAGCGGTCTTTTTTATTTTGGAGGATATTCTGCGTGAGCATAAGGGTTCTCTTAAAGACATTCTGACCGATGAGGAGAAAGTACGCCAAGCTGTAGAGAGTGCATGCAGGAGTCGCTATAAGAGTATTTCTAAAAAGGTACGTACAGCAATTATTCGCAGTTTTATCTTTATTTTAACGACTAAAGTTATTTTTGCGTTTGCAATTGAGGGAACGTACGAGCAAATGGTCTATGGCAGTATCCAATGGGCATCACTTGCTATTAATACGACAATGCCGCCTCTTCTCATGATCATTGTCAGCCTCTTTATTCGAACGCCTGGGGAGGAGAACACTCGGAGAATTACAACGTATGTTAAGCAGCTTCTCTATGATGAATCACCACGTCTTGGCGATCAGTTAGTCGTGAAGAAGCAAAATGAGAAGCCGAATATCATCTTTAGTGCACTCTGGCTCTCAGCCTTTTTAGTCTCATTCGGTGCGATTATCTATATATTGTATAACCTCCATTTTAGTGTGGTTAGTATGGGAATTTTTCTCTTCTTTGTCACTATCGTTTCGTTCTTAGCGTATAGAATTAGTATGCTTGCTCATCTTTATTCTGTTGGGGAAAAGCAGAATGTCCTTACACCATTTATCGACTTCTTATTTGTACCTATTATTAGAGTGGGGAGAAGGCTGACACAAAGTATCTCGCAAATTAATATCTTCCTTTTCCTGTTTGATTTTCTCATTGAAACTCCCTTTAAAGTCTTCTTTGCTTTTGTTGAGCAATGGTTTAAATTCCTTCATGAGAAGACTGAGGATCTTGGATAATTTCAGCTTCTATTCAGAATCACTGAATAAAGTTATGGTATACTCTGTTGCTGTATGAAGATACTTAAACAAAATAGTCATTATTTAGCCTTGCTTGTAGCGATTGCAGCTATGTGCGGCAGTTTGTATTTTAGTGAGATCCTTAAATTTCCTCCTTGTGTACTTTGTTGGTACCAGCGAATTTGTATGTATCCTCAGGTAGGAATTATTGCTCTGGGAATTTACTGTAAAGATAAATATTTCTACCGTTATTCACTACTTCTTGCGAGTGTGGGTGTTCTTATTTCTCTTTATCACAATCTTCTTTACTATAAAATTTTACCGGAATCCGTTGCACCGTGTACATTTGGTATTTCGTGTACTACGAAATTTATTGAGTGGTTTGGATTCGTCACCATTCCTTTTCTCTCGGGATTAGCATTTGCAATTATTATTTTCTTTATGCTACTCTACAGAAATTCTGTGGGAAAGACAGAGAAAAAGAAAAAATAACTATGCGTAAAGAAGGAATAATTTTAGCAGGAATCGGACTTCTTACACTCCTTATTGTGGTAGGAGCAGCTTTCTTCCTCAGTGGTCCATCGGCTCCAGCTACTCCTCAAGGGGAAGGGGAGGTAAGTGATACAGCACTTCTCTTAGGACCAGAAAAAGAACGCATGGCAGAAGGAACTCCATCGGCAAAAGTAACGATAGTTGAGTTTGGTGATTTACAATGTCCAGCCTGCGGAGCAGCACATCCTATTCTTAAGCAAGTTCTTGCTGAGTACGGTGACAAAGTCTATTTTGTTTTTAGAAATTTTCCGCTTCCTATGCATCCCAATGCTCCACTAGCCGCTCAAGCTGCCTATGCAGCAGGTCAACAGGGAAAATTCTGGGAAATGCATGACGAATTGTATGAATCTCAGGATGAATGGTCCGAGAAATCTGCTGGTTCGGCAAAGGAAGTTATCGTAGGGTATGCAAAAGAGTTAGGGTTAGATATGACAAAGTTTAATGATGATCTGAATAAGAATGCAGGTAATGCTAAAATTCAGAAAGATCAAAACGATGGGTATCAACTAGGAGTTGATTCAACACCTACTTTTTATATTAATGGAACAAAGTTTGCAGCTGTTATGACTTATGACCAGTTGAAAAAAGAGATAGACGAGCGCTTGAAGTAATAGTTATCAATTTCACAGTATTGACACCTGTGTAACGCTACTGGTAGTATTAAATTCTTATCGCAAAACACTAGATCCGTTTTGTAAAAAGTATGGCAGAACTCGTTATTACTGATTCTAATTTTTCATCTGAAGTTGAGCAAAGTAAGCTTCCCGTTCTCGTAGATTTTTGGGCTCCATGGTGCGGCCCATGCAAAATCATAGGGCCGATTGTTGAGGAACTCGCACGTGAATTTGAAGGAAAAATAAAAGTAGGGAAGCTCAATGTCGATGAAAACCAACAGACAGCAGGACAGTTTGGTATCATGTCTATTCCAACGCTTCTTTTCTTTAAAAATGGTCAACCAGTTGATTCAATAGTAGGAGCACAGAGTAAAGAAACTATTAAACAAAAGATGGCCAAGCTTCTTACAGTTTAACCTTCTTGACACCTTCCCTATACTATATATTATATATGGACAATGTATATGACGTCATTATCATAGGTTCAGGACCTGCTGGGCTAACTGCTGCTATTTATACAACGCGTGCTGCTCTTAAAACCTTAGTTATAGCAGGAGAGAAGTGGGGAGGACAGCTTCAATTAACTTCTCTAGTTGAGAATTTTCCTGGCTTTCCTGAAGGAATTCAAGGACCAGATTTGATGCTTAATATGCGCAAGCAGGCAGAGCACCATGGTGCAGAAATTAAGGATATTAATTTTACTTCAGGTGATTTTATTCATAGCCCATTTACTATCCAGGCAGGCGGGGAGGAGTACAAAGCCAAAACAGTTATTCTCGCATCAGGCGCTGATGCTAGGTGGTTAGGGGTCAAAGGAGAGGAAGAGAAAATTGGGAAGGGCGTCTCGAGCTGTGCAACGTGTGATGCAATGTTTTTCCGCAATAAAAATGTCTTTGTTGTAGGAGGGGGAGATAGTGCGATGGAGGAAGCATTAGTTCTTGCTAAGGTTGCAAGTAAAGTAACGCTGATCCATAGACGTGATAGTTTTAGAGCGACTGAAATTATGCAAAAGCGTGCTAAAGATGACCCAAAGATCGAGTTCTTATTCAACTCAGAGATTGTTGAGGTCAGAGGTGGTATGCGTGTTGAATCGGCGATGGTCAAGAATAATCAGACAGGAGAGACGAAAGAAATGCCTGTAGATGGGATCTTTGTAGCAATTGGCCATATACCAAATACTAAAGTATTTCAAGGAGTTGAACTTGATAACGATGGTTATATTAAAGTCCAAAATCACTATCACACTAATATCCCTGGTGTCTTTACTGCAGGAGATGTCCACGACAGATCATATCGTCAGGCAATAACTGCTGCAGGATTTGGAGCAGCTGCTGCACTTGAGGCTGAACGCTGGTTAAATACAGAAGGTTTAACTGAAGATTTTACCGCTAATTAAAAAGAGGAGATCCTACTTCTAAATTAAAGCGTTCTGCGGCATTCTTCCCTTGAGCAACAACTTCTAGAAATCGATCATCTCCATATCCTGAGCTTCCGATAATAAGTCCAGCTTCGCTATTTGGGACGTCTTTGAGTCTGTTATAGCAGGTGAGTGTACCAACCTTAGTTGTAATTGTTTTACTTGGCGTAAAATCAATGTCTTTAGGAAGAAGTGTAGTCTTACAGTTGCCAAAATTATCAACCATCCAGACAACTTGTGGGATATCCATTACTTCAGTGAACGGGTAAGAGGAACTGGGGACAGTCAGACCTTTTTTAATCCAGTGTGCAACGCGTGGTACAAAAACATAACTTCGAAATTGCGTATGAATAATAGATTCACGCTCATGAGGAGTGAGGACTTTTTGCTTGACCATTGCCTCAGTCACTTCAGGAATATCAAGAAGCTGGAGACTATCTGCAAGCCCAAATTTTTTAACCAAAGAAAGGGTAAGACCGTCAATACTTGAGACAACTAGGGTCTTTCCGACATAAAAATAGCCAAATGGTGTCCCGTTAGGCCATTTTTTGCCGCGTCCGTGGCGAGGTGCAACGTTAACTAAAATTACGCCTTCTTCGCCTAGTGAGGCATCAAGCATATCAATGAGGTGTCCACTGGCTTCAAGCTCGTCAAATTCAACTCCGATTGTGGCTACAGGGGCATTAAAAAGTGCGGCAGCTCGAGTAGCCTGACGGCCAAAAGCATTTTGATCCCGACAATCATTAATAATAGTGACAAACATATAAAATAAAAACAAAAAACCCCCTTAAAGAGGTGAGTGTGGCGTCTAGGCAGATATCCTCTTATAGGAAGTCAGATCAAGTGACTGGAATAGACAGATTCTATTTGTAGTATACATCGCAACCTGGTAAAGTCAAGGTGAGGAAGTACTAAAAAAAGTTATTTTAATGAGACATTATTGGTGATTTACTTTCCTCTTGACAGCCTCGAGGAAGCTATGGTACTATAGCTTTTACAGTAAATCGAAAAATTCGTTTTTTATGCCTAGATTTTCACATAGATTTTCTACTCCCAACTAGGGACTCTGCTGGCCTCCAAAACGCTTTTTTTGTTTTACTTTCGCACCTTTTGAAACTTTTTTACTGGCCGATTTAGCTGTTGGTTTTTGGTGGTGCAAGCTAGAATCTGACGGCCATGTATATACGGGCCGGTAGCTTAGTTGGTAGAGCGTCGCTTTTGCACAGCGAAGGTCGAGAGTTCGAATCTCTTCCGGTCCACACAAACACTTATCTTTTTGGACAAGCCCCCTAGTTAGAGGGGGTTTCTCCAAAATTGATAAGAGAGCTCTTTAACAAGTGAAGAGAATGTCTATCTCCACCTCAAATGGAGATGGATAATTGTTTTTGTCTAGTCCCATGAAAATTGGGACAAAATAAAAATCTACTCATAATGCCATTAATGGATGCCTAGGCAATGATGACCGAGGAAGGACGCACACGGCGGCGATACTCGTCGGGGAGGGGCCACGACCCTTTGATCCGGCGGTCTCCGAATGGGGCAACCCACCAGCTTGTCTGGTAGCCTGCAGTAAACATTAGTCTTTAAAGACTATAATAGCTGTTGAGCTGGGAACGGCGTGAACTGAAACATCTTAGTAGCGCCAGGAATATAAATCATATGAGATTCCGTCAGTAGCGGTGAGCGAAAGCGGAACAGTCTAAACCACTTTTTGTGGGGTTGTAGGGCAGACGATATGTGATGAAGTATAGATAGCAGAAGGACTCGGAATAGTCCTCCAAAGAACGTGAAAGACGTGTATGCGAAATATATACTTCCGCTAGTTTGTACCTAAGTACCATGGAGCACGATAAACTCTGTGGGAATCTGGGTCGACCACGATCCAAGACTAAATATCAGCATTGACCGATAGTGAACTAGTACCGCGAGGGAAAGGTGAAAAGCACCCCGGGAGGGGGATGAAATAGAACTGAAATTAATGGCTAACAAGCAGCGAAAGTCTCAGCAATGGGATGATCGCGTGCCTATTGAAGAATGAACCGGTGAGTTATTGTTTGCAGCGTTAGTTTAAGCAAGTTTCCTTGCGTAGACAGAGTGAAAGCGTGCCCTAACCGGGCGATAGTTGCAAGTAATAGACCCGAAACTGGGTGAGCTAACCTTGAGCAGGTTGAGTCCTACAGAAATGTAGGAGGAGGACCGCACTCGTTACCGTAGCAATGGTATGAGATGACTTGAGGTTAGGGGCAACATGCCAATCGAACCCAGAGATAGCTGGTTCTCCCCGAAATATATTATGGTATAGCGCTATGTATACTCTTATGGGGTAGAGCACTGAATGGTTCGTGGGGGAGCAATCTCTCGCAACCAATCAAACTCCGAATACGTAAGATTTAGCATAGTAGTCAGGCTGGTCGGGCTAAGCTGATCAGTCAAAAGGGAAACAGCCCAGACTCCCATTTAAGGCCTCTAAATCAAAGCTAAGTTTTGAAGGAAGTCAAGATCCTTAGACACCCAGGAAGTTGGCTTAGAAGCAGCCATCTTTTAAAGATAGCGTAACAGCTCACTGGCGGATGGTTCTTGGCGCCGAAAATTTATCGAGGATTAAGCTTTGTGCCGAAATTGGAGATTTGTAGCAATACAAGTGGTAGGGGAGCGTTCTATTTGCAGTGAAGTTGGAGTGTAAACTCTGGTGGAGCGGATAGAAGTGAGAATGCCGGTATGAGTAGCGATAGATAGGTGAGAAACCTATCCACCGAAAGCCCAAGGTTTCCTCCGCAATGTAAGTCAGCGGAGGGTTAGTCGACCCTAAGGGTATTCCTCGTTAAAGGGGATTAGCCCGATGGATAATCCGTTAAAATTCGGATACAGATTATATGTATGTAAGGGAGTTTCGGAGTTGGAAAAGCAGAGCTGGCTCAGGCCAGTCCAAGCAGTGAGATAGTAATGGTTGGCAAATCCGCCGTTATGTTTAATTAAGCTGTGAGTGAAAGTTTCCGAGTAATCGGGGATAATTTTGTAGTTTTCAGTTCCCAAGAAACGCTTCATTACGATCGCAAGATCAAAACGTATAGTTTATCGTACCGTATTACCGACACAGGTGGGCTGGTCGAGTAGACTAAGGTGATCGGGAGACAGAGGTTTAAGGAACTCGGCAAAAAAGCTAGGCGTAACCTATGGGAGATGCCTTTCCGCAATGAGATTTGCGGACACAGCAAAAGAGTATTTAGCGACTGTTTATCTAAAACACAGGTCCCTGCAAAGCTGAAAAGCAACGTATAGGGGCTGACACCTGCCCAGTGCCGGTAAGTCAATGATCGTCGGCTGACCCAAGTAATTGGTAAGGTTGGTATCAAAGCTCCGGTGAACGGCAGCAGTAACTATAACTGTTCTATGGTGAATTTCAACGCCTTAGAAGTGGGGTGTTTTAGCAAACTCTGCTATATGCTGGAAAGTCTGAGTATCTAGTGCTACTATGGTAATATGTATCCATATTTATCAGGTAACAAAGCATCTAGTGCAGACAATCAGCAGGAAAGACTTGCGGTGGCGAATTGGATAGTTGGTTTTGTCGATGGAGAAGGGTGCTTCTCTGTATCAATCTTTAAAAACAGGACAAGCAAAAGTGGTGTTCAGGTAATGCCTGAATTTGTGGTTACCCAAGGAGCAAAGAGCATTAATGTCTTACAAGATATTAAGTCTTTCTTTGATTGTGGCTCTATTTTTGTAAATAGACGTTACGATAATCATAAAGAGAATATCTACCGCTATTGTGTTCGGTCATTAAAAGATTTACATGAGATTATCATTCCTTTTTT
>JBDHUU010000023.1:0-10538 GCA_039809285.1 Candidatus Levyibacteriota bacterium | reverse complement strand
CAGTGAAACAAAGATATTCAGTAAAAATCATTTCACGATTTTCTTTTCCTCTCATAAGATTTAGAAAGTCATCTGGTGTTAGCCATTGATTCATATGTTTCATATAAGCACCAGGGAATCCATTAAGTGCAGTAATCGACCAACCATGATCACTGACAACAAGTGGTTCGTTTATTAATGTAAAAGCTTGCTGCGCTTTATGAACAGCTATTTCCTTAATTGAATTTGATTGAATCTCTAGGAGCTCAAGATCTTTTACTTTAAAGGGGATATTTAAAGTACTTAAGAACTGTTCTGCACGAGCTATCTTGTTCTTATTTGAGGAAATAAAGTAGAGTATATTATGCTCCTAGTTCTTCGCGGACGATTTTACTGACAAGTCCGCCATCTGCTTTACCTTTTGTTTTGGGCATAAGAGCTCCCATGACTTTACCCATATCTTGTTGAGATGAAGCGTTAGTTTGAGTTATTGCTTCTTTAACAAGAGTTCGGATTTCATCTTCTCCCATTTGTTCAGGGAGATATGAGGCAATCATATCTAATTCTTTTTGCTCTTTCTCTGCTAATTCTGGTCTATTTCCAGCTGTATACTGTTCAATAGAATCTCTGCGTTGTTTGGCTTGGGTTTGGATAACATTCATCACGTCTTCTTCTGTTGCTTCGTACCCTGCGCCGCCTTTATTAATTTCATAATAATTAACAGCAGAAATTATCATGCGTAAGACAGAAGTCTTTTCAGTGTCCCGCGCAAGCATTGCTTGTTTGAGTTCTTCTTGTAATTGTGCTTTTGTCATAATTATATTATAGCAGGTTAGCCTTCGTTACGGGCAAATTGACCTGTTTCTTTTGATTTAGAGAATAATTTTTGAAATATCCAGGTACAAATTATCATATAAATGGTATTTTCTGTAAGTGCTATTGCCATAAGGTGCCAGTTGATTGATGGGTTATGAATAGCTGCACGAGCCGCTTCAAAGACATAGGTGGCAGGGAAAAGATAAGCGATTTCTCGTAATGGGAACGGCAAAATACTAACAGGAAAAAAGGCTGCAGTTAGTGGTTGGAATAAAAATGTTACTCCCCAGGCAAGTGCTTGAATTCGAGTACCATATCTGAATATTAGTCCAATGATAATAAGTCCAGTGGAGATGCCAAAAATTACCATATTGATAAAGAAAAGCAGTAGATTGCTAAATCCAAGTTGGAAAATGTTAAAGTGAAATATGTAAAGTGACAGGAGTGCACTAGTTAAGAAAACAATTAATGCCTTTATCGAACCAGAAATTACAAAAGCTGCATTGTATTCAAGAACAGAGATTGGACTAATAAAAAGATTACTTAAATTGCGTGACCAAATACTCCACAAACTTCCAACAGATATTGAATACTGAGTAATATAGAGAAGCTGCCAGAGAATCATACCCATAAGCAATGGATAAGCACTTGCAGGATTACCTCCTCCAGATAAATACAGTGAAAGAAATCCAAATACAGTTATATTAATTAAAGGAAAGAAAACAACATCGACCATCACTTCAAGTGATCGTTTTGTAATATAGAATTCCTGTAATAATATTCCAGATATACGATTAATTGACATTTTTTTCACCTTTCTTAGATTTCCCCCGAGCAATATGAAGGAAGAAATCTTCGAGTGTTGGCTTTTTGATTTCGATATCTGTTATCCAGATATCTGCTTTACTCAAACCAAAAATGAGTTTGGGGATTAATTTCTCTTCTGTTTCTATCACAACGGTGAACTTATTTATGAAAGAGAATGATTGTTTTTCATTGGTAAGATACTTTTCTACGATTTCTTTTTTTGCATCAAACGCAACTATTAATTTCGCATCACTAAGTCTTTTAGTTAAATTCAATGGTGTGTCTTCTGCAACAATTTTTCCTTGGTCTAGAAAAATAACTCGATCACAAATCCTAGTAATTTCGTCCATATTATGGCTGGTAAAAAGTAATGAGATATTTCGTGATTTCTTAAGGTCTTGAATAAGAGAAAGTGTAGTGTCAGCAACGTCAGGGTCTAACGAAGCAGTCGGCTCATCGAGTAAAAGTATATCTGGGTCATTTAATAAAGATTTAATGATGTTTATTCTAGTTTTTTGTCCGGCTGACATATTGTAATATGTTTTATTTAATAAACCTTCACTCTTGAAATAGCTAACTAAATCCATAATTTTTTCTTTAGGTTTTTTAACTGAATATAATCGCGCAAAAACCATAAGGTTCTCCATAACTGACATTCTTCCTTGAAGTGTATTAAAAGCAGATGCAAAATTTATTCTTTGTAATGATTCTTCTCGATTTTTCTTAAAATCTTTACCGAAATAATTAATAGTTCCAGATGTTAAGCTTGTTATACCCAGAAGCATTTGGATAGTGGTTGTCTTGCCGGCTCCATTCGGACCCAAAAATCCCACAACTTCACCTTCCTTAACGGTGAAGGATATATTGTTAACAGCTGTAAAACCTGTATCAGCTGGACCATAATGTTTGAGAAGGTTTTTTACCTCAATAACTGATTTAGCCATAGAAATAACTGCGGAGTATGGTTCCGTTCAGAGGAAGCTAGAAGGTAGTAATGTATCCCGAATAGTTTTGCTTACAATTCATGATGTTGATCTACCCCTTCTCCTCAAGAAAGGGTATGTAACTCGGCAGTAAGATTATTATACGGATTGTAAGAAGAGAAAGCAAGCTATAATGAGGAAGTATGCATATAGTTAATATATTTTTTAATAGTCAGTTCAACCGTCTCGGCAAGTGGTAACTTTAATGCTTCATCAGGAGTTAGCCATTGATATTCAGATAGTTCATCGTTGTCGAGTTGTGGCTCATGTTGATCTGTAGTCAGTAAGTTAGCAAAATGTATGAGATGGGCTGGACGATAAAAATCTTTGGATTGTATCAATTCACCTGAGAGAAGTTGAGTAATATATTTTGTATTTAGGTTAGTTTCTTCTTTTATTTCTCGGACCGTAGCATCTTTGATACTTTCTCCAATTTCAATATGTCCTCCAGGAAGACACCATTTATCAGACCACTTATATGATTTTACTAGCAGCAATTTCCCATCAGATCTTTTAATAAGTCCAGCGGTACCTACTTCGATACCTCTTGGAAATTTGATGTCCATTTGCCGATTAATTATAGCAAACGTTTAATTTTTTGCTATAATTTGCTCATGAGTAAACAGGAATCATTAAGACCTCATCAGCAACTTGATCTTATTTTTAGATCTAACGTGCCTCCTAAAAAGTTTGCTAGTACCGCATTAGAGGTGCGAAGTTTGTATGCACAAGCTTTATCGGAGGCAAAGAAACAGCAAGTCCCAGAAGATGAAACAGGCCTGGCTATGAAGAAAATTGAGAAACTTGAGTTAGAGGAAAGTGGAGATATTGAAGCTGGTACTAGGTTAGTTTTTATTGCTCCACCAGATGCTAACCCACAAATATTACAAGGAGTTCGTGACCATTATACAAAGAAGGATGCTTAAGATATCTCTTTAATTCTTTGAAGTAAATATTCTTTAGTATTTTTAGAAAGATCTTCGTCTACTTCTTCAAAAAGCTTTTGCAGGATTTCTCCTATCTTTCTCCCAGGTTTCATATTAAGTTCTTTCATGACATCATTACCATCGATTACTAAATCATTAATTGAAAAAGGAGATGGTGCGAGCTGTTCTTCGACGCGCTTTTTAAAAAGTTTTAATCTCCAGCTTTCAGCTGTCTGGGTTCCCCCACCCAATCTGTCACCGATACGAAGATCCATCATGTCTTTGACGTTTTCTACTCCAATTCGTCTAATAAATCTTCTCACTGCGCTATCTGTGATGTGTTCATCTACTGTGAACATATGCCACCTGATAAGTTTGGTAACTTTTTCTCTGTCTTTCTTTGAAAAGCGTAGGCGGTCACAAATTACACTTGCCATTTTACTTCCCACAATTTCATGATTGTGAAAGATCACATAACCATCTTTATCTTTACTTGCTACTCGAGGTTTGGCTACATCATGGATGAGTGTTGCAAATCTTACTATTGGGTCAGTTGATGGACAAAACTTAAGAGAAAATACGTTATGTTCAAAGACATCCGTTGTATGATGTCGGCCTGGTCTTTTTTGAGAGACATTTACTCCTTCAAGAAGTTCTGGGAGAATATACTTTAAAAGGCCAGTATTTTTTAAAAGCATGATGCCATCAAAAGGATGATCACTTGCAAGAATTTTTATTAATTCATCTCGTATTCTTTCTTGGGCAATTTTTTGGAGTAAAGGAGCGTCTTCAACTATCGCATCAAGAGTATCTTTCTCAATTGAAAAGCCTAGCTGAGTTGCAAAGCGAATCGCCCGCATCAGTCGTAGTGCGTCTTCTTTGAAACGTTCATTAGGATTTCCGACAGCTCTGATTACTTTTTTAGTAAGATCAATGTTCCCTTTGAAAGGGTCAATAAGAATTGATGGCAGCTCTTCAAGAGTACTAATACTTTCTTTAGGAGAGGTAATTATATCGATTGCCATTGCATTGACAGTAAAATCACGTCGAGAGAGATCTTCATCGATAGTTTTACCCCAGCTTACTTTATCGGGATGACGGCTATCAGAGTATCCATGTTCTGTTCTAAAAGTGGTTACCTCAACGACAATTTGTTCAGGGGTATCCTTATGAAGGACAATCCCAACAGTTCCAAATGTGTTATCATAGAAGCTGTCAGGAAAAATTGATTGTATCTCCTCAGGTGTTGCGTTTGTTGTAAGATCCCAGTCTTTGATTTCTTTGTTAAGCAGCATGTTGCGAACACATCCGCCTACTAGATAAATAGAATAATTGTGTTTTTCGAAACTTTTAGTTATGTCAATTACTGAGGCTGGAATGTGTTCAATCATGAGCTTGTTTGAGAGTTTTGTGGTCTGCTATAGTATAGCAGATAAAAGAAGGCACACTGCATAAAATGATGAAAAAGAAATGGGAGATTTTGATTTCCTCTCACCATACACAGACACCTGATGAAATAGTTGATTATCTCCTCAAGGAGCGTGGGATAACTGATAAAAAAGCAAAAGAAGAATTTTTTAATCCAGACTTAACAAAAGTATCTATAGCAAGTGTAGGAATAGATAAAGAGCAGCTAAAATTTACTATAGAAAGGCTTGAGGTTGCATTAAAAAAAGAGGAGCTCATTATAGTCTATGGTGACTACGATGTAGATGGAATTACAGGAACAGCAATCTTATGGGAGACATTAATCGCGTTGGGCTTTAAGGCTATGCCGTATATTCCTCATCGGATCGATGAAGGGTACGGTCTTTCTGAAAAAGGAATAGATAACATTCTTTTTCAATATAATGAGGCAAAACTGATTATTACGGTTGATAATGGAATTGTTGCTCAAAGGGCTGTTGATTATGCAAAGGAGAAAAACCTTGATGTCATTATTACTGATCATCATTTACTCAATGAGGAAGAAGATCTTCCCAAAGCATTATCAATAGTTCATACAACAAATCTTTGCGGTGCAGGGATTGCCTGGCTTCTCACAAAGGAGCTTGAAAAAAAGTTCACTCGATCAACTGATAGTGTTAGTAAGGAAGACGAAGATGTTCATTTAGAATTAGCTGCTCTTGCAACTGTAGCTGATCTTGTTCCTTTAACTCATGCTAACAGGAGTATTGTCTATCATGGTGTTAAAAAGCTTACTCAGACAAAACGTTTTGGACTCGTTGAACTCTATACGCGAGCTGCAATAGATGCAAGTAGAATTGGAACATACGAAATTGGTCATGTTATCGGCCCTCGCCTTAACGCAGCTGGGAGACTTGAAAGCGCAATGGATAGCCTAAGACTTCTGTGTACCAAAGATAGGCGGAGAGCCCGAGCGCTTTCCGAACAGCTCGATCTTACTAATAGTGAGAGGCAGCGCATTATGAAAGGAAGTGTTGAGCACGCAATTAAAAAAATCAATGTTAGAGAAGATAATAAAAAAATTATTATTATCGCTGACGAATCATATGAGGAAGGGGTAGTAGGGCTTATTGCTAGTAAGCTCGTTGAAGAGTTCTACAAACCAGCTATTGTTATCTCAAAAGGAGGAAAGATCAGTAAAGGATCTGTCAGATCAGTGAGCGGATTTAATATTATAGAATTCCTTAGATCAAAGCCAGATCTTTTTATTAATGTTGGTGGACATCCAATGGCAGCAGGATTTAGTCTGGATACTGCATCACTTGATACATTTCAAAAAACACTAGAGGATTACGCAGAAGAAAAGATCACTGAGGAATTGCTGCGAAGAAAATTAAAGATAGATATAGAAATATCTCTTAATACTATTTCTTCTGAACTATTCTCTCTGCTGGAAAGATTTGCGCCATTTGGTATAGGTAATCCTCAGCCGGTATTTCTCTCTCGTCATGTCCTCGTACGAGAGAAAAGAACAATGGGAAAAGAAAATCAGCATGTAAGGTTTATTTTACAAGGTGGAGAAGTCGGTAAAGTTTTTGAAGCAGTGGCATTTAGCATGGGAGATAGGTCCCAAGAGATTAGTACTGAAGATTATATTGATATTGCTTATACAATCGACCAAAACGAGTGGAAAGGAACCACTAGACTGCAATTGAAGATTAAAGATTTTGCTAAAAGTTAGTGCTTTTATGCTTGTCATTGCAGCTTTTTCCATGTATCATATGCACCAGCTGGGTAATTTGTAGTATGCAAAGAACATTAGTAAAGCAAACAATTGAAAAAGTTGACGAGAAGGTAGAACTTTTAGGTTGGGTAGACACTAAAAGAGATCATGGAAAATTAACATTTATTGACTTGCGTGATAGAACAGGAAAAGTTCAGTGTGTCGGTTTTCAAAAAATGGGAGAACTCACTGTTGAGTCTGTGGTAAAAATTATCGGGACTGTTAAAAAACGACCCGAGAGAATGGTTAATCCTGATCTCGAAACGGGAACAGTTGAAGTAGATGTAGAAGAGTACGAAGTACTAAATAAAGCAAAAGAACTTCCCATCCCTGTTGATACTGATGGAAGAGATATTAGTGAAGAAGTGAGACTTAAGTATCGATATTTAGATCTCCGAAGAAGTCGAATGAATCGAAATATTAAGATACGTAGTGACTTTACTCAGGGGTTACGACAAGCACTTCTCAAAAGAGATTTCGTTGAAATTGAAACACCACTTTTGTCAAAAGCTACGATGGAAGGTGCGAGAGATTTTATCGTACCATCACGTTTTCAGCCGGGGAAATTTTATGCACTTCCTCAAAGTCCTCAGCAATATAAGCAGCTTTTGATGACAGCTGGTTTTGAGAGATACTTCCAGTTCCCTCACTGTCTTCGCGATGAGGATCTACGTGCAGATCGAGGATTTGAATTTACCCAGCTAGATTTAGAAATGAGTTTTGTTACCAGAGAAGATGTTATGGAAAATGTTGAAGCAGTTGTTAAAGAAGCGGTAGTAGGAGTTGGAGGGAGATTAAAAGATCAAGAATTTCCTATTTTTACCTATCAGGAAGCGATGGAAAAATTCGGAGCAGACAAATTTGATTTACGATCGGATGAGGATAAGAAAAATGGTGTTTTGGCTTTTGCATGGGTTATCAATTTTCCATTCTTTAAAAAAGTTGATAAGAAAGACGCCGCAGAAATGCGAGATGGAAAGAGCGGCTGGACATTTACTCATAACCCTTTTAGTGCTCCTATTCCTGAACATGAAGAATGGCTATTAAAGGGAGAAAATATTGATCAGATCCTCACATCTCAATATGACTTAGTATGTAATGGACTGGAAGCTGGAGGAGGAAGCATTAGAGCACATAAGTCAGATCTTCTCAAGGCTACATATAAAATCATGGGTTATTCAGATGAGCAAATCGAACAAAGTGTAGGACATATGTTAGAAGCTTTTGAGTACGGGACACCACCTCATGGTGGTATTGCCCTAGGACTTGACCGATATATAGCTCTTCTTACTCAGGAAGAGTCAATTAAAGAAAGTATGGCTTTCCCGATGTCATCAACAGGGAGAACAGCTATTATGGATGCTCCAGCACTTGTCAGTGAAGAGCAGCTTAATGAACTTCGCCTTAAAGTGACAGAAGAGTAATATTTGTAGTCATTTCTTCCTATCTCCTTTATAATAAGTACATGGCTGGCAAAAAGAAAAAAGTATCCAAACAAAAAAAATCAAAACGGATAGTATTTAAAAATATCGAAAGAGACTTAAGTCTTCTTCTTATCCCTGTTATTCTTTTTGTAGTTCTCCAAATATTAAGTATTTATCTTAAGACAATCAATACTAAAACATCTGCTATCGCTCTTGCATCGCAGTCATTTGGATCTCCTGTTACTGACTATACTTTTTTTAATCGTCCGATTACTCCTCCTATTACTGCAGAAGCAGCAATCATTATTGATAGAGATTCTAAAACAGTTTTATTTGAAAAAAATGCACATTTACGTTTTTCAATGGCATCAACAACTAAAATTATGACAGCTTTGGTCGCGCTTGATCATTTTAAGCCGGATGATATATTAACAACGGTTACTAGCCATGTAGAAGGAGTTAATGTTGGGGTAGAAATTGGGGATCGTCTCTATTTTAAAGATGCCCTTTTCGCAATGCTTCTTCCCTCGGGTAATGATATCGCATATCTTATCGCTCAGAATTATCCCGGAGGAGAAGATGCTTTTATTCAGGCTATGAATAAGAAAGCAAAGTCCCTTCATTTCAAAAACACGCATTATGCTGATCCGGCAGGACTTAATGATGATGGTAACTATACAACGGCGAGCGAGTTAGCTCAGTTAGCAGCGGTTGCTAGTGAAAATCCTACTCTGGCAGATGTTACAGCGACAAAGAGTAAAATTATCCAGACTGTAGATGGAACAAGAGTTTTTACTCTTACTAATCTTAATCAGCTTTTAGGCCAGTACGGAGTAATCGGTATGAAGACAGGACATACTGAAGGAGCCGGTGACGTCCTCATCACATCAGCTATCGATAGCGGACACACCTATATAATCGTTGTTATGAGAAGCCAAAACAGATTTGCTGATACAGAAATGCTTCTTTCATCTCTTATATCGAGTGTGACTACTTTTTCTCCTAGAAGTTTTGCTAATTAGAGTATCCAATCGTTGGTTACTGCAGAAACGTATGCGAAGAATCCATCTTTTCCTTCGAATACATAAATAGGCATAAGGTAATCCTGCTTCTCATCACTCATAAAGTAAGCCAAATAAACATCCTTAATCGTTATGTCAGAACTATTTCCATAATAGCTTGCAATGTAGGCTTTACCTTCTTTAAGCATAGTGTATGCAGTATTGCCCGATATTATTGGGTATGAGGTATTTTCTTTACTAATTTGCTGGTGGAGGAAGTTGGCATCAAGCATTTGTCTTGAAGTATTGCCACTCATTAAAAAATGCATAGATGAATAGGGAGGATGGGAATACATAATAGGGAATTTATTTATATCTTTTTGAAATAGATCGACTCGTACTATTTGAGCAGTTGAAAGGCTAGTAGAAGCAAAAAGTGTATTGCCTTGGAGAGTAAGGAGTTGGGTAGCTGTCTTAGCTGGATCGAAATCCAGAGGATAAAGGTCAAGCTTTTGTAGGAAATCGGTTGTATTTCTTACTGCATCAGCTGGATTAACTACTCCTATTGGAGTAAGGTCAGGATAATTGAGATAATTTGAAGAGATAGTAAAATCTTTAGAGACTATATTAATAGTTAATATTCTATCTATCTGTTGGGCATCTCTCCATGAATACTGAGTATCTGTAATCACTTTTTCACTGCTGGCAAATCCAGCAGAACCTACATTACTTCTTGTTGTTTTTAGATCAAGGAGTGTTGGTACAGGAGGTGTAGTCTTGTAGACATTTGCTCTATCTGGAAAAGTTCCGACACTTCCAGTTACTGTATCTAGAGAATAAGTAAATGATTCCTTACTTACATTTTCAGGAAAAGTAATTGCGGGTAACTTACCAAAAGCAGCATTTGGTGGTGGTGGTTTTTTAGGAAAGAGTGCACTAGCGACTAATTTTCCTCCTCGATAGAGGAGCACCATCACCATAAGAACACCTAAGCCAATTCCTCCCCATTTTAGAATATTTTTTGTAAGTGATGTTGCTTGGTAAAGAGTGGGCATATCTTGAGTATAAGTAATAGCAGATGTATAATGCAACAAGGCTAGAAAGAATTAAATATGAATCCAGTACGTACCCGCATCGCACCATCCCCAACAGGTGATGATATCCATATAGGCAACCTTTATACAGCACTGATAAATTATGCTGTAGCGAAAAAAAATGATGGTAAATTTATTATCCGTATTGAAGATACCGATAGGACAAGATATCGTGAAGGAGCAGAGGAAAGAATACTTGAATCGATTAGAGCTTATGGTCTGCAGTATGATGAAGGTCCAGATATCGGCGGCCCCTATGCACCTTATCGTCAGTCAGAAAGACTAGCTGAATATAAGAAGTATGCTTTAGAGCTTGTT
>JBDHUU010000022.1:0-10806 GCA_039809285.1 Candidatus Levyibacteriota bacterium | reverse complement strand
TTTAAAAACATTCTATGAAGAAATTAAAGGACATGTTTTATACGAAGCAAAAGGTGGTGCAGAACCTTGGATGACAGTATCGAGTTTTAGTAGTGATAATATTTCTATTGCAGAGAAAATAAAGGATACCCCATCAGCGTTTAACGAAAGCAAAATTTTTGAAGATTTTGGGAAATGGTATAAAAGTTATACTCTCAACCCTTAGGATTTTTGCTTATCGATCCACCCCTGTTTCGCTACGTTCGCAGGAGGACTCCTTCGCTTCGCTCGTCCATCCCATTCATGCCACGTAACTAAAAGCGGTGCGGCATTAAAAATAGATGAGTACGTTCCACTTGCGATACCGAGCAATAGCGCCACCACAAACCAACGTACACTCTCTCCCCCAAAGAGCAGAAGCGTTAACAATACCAGCATTGCAGTAAGAGAGGTATTAAGTGAACGAACAATCGTTTGGAGTATCGAGTTATTTACTATTGTTGCAAAAGGGACTCCATTAACTCGGAGTAAGTTTTCTCTTATACGATCAAAGACTACAATCGTGTCATGGACTGAGAACCCGATTACCGTTAATATCGCAGTAATAAAAAGACTGTCAATCTCAACATGCAAGAAGTGTCCGAGGATTGAGAAAATCCCAATAACAACTAATACATCATGAAGTACAGCAAGTATTGCGCAGATACCAAATCGAAGGCTACTCGCAGGCTTTGGTACTTTTCTAAATGAAATAGCAATATAAATAACAATCAAAAGAGATGCTAGGAGGACTGAATAAAATGCCTTTTTGGTTGTCTCTCCACCGATTGTTGGACCGATACTTTCAAAAGATTCTTGTTTGGCATTCTCATCGATTTTTCGAATGCTTGCAACAATTTCACCATTTTGTTTTTCAGTCATGGGAGCTCCTCTAACAATAAGATCTTTCCTAGATGGCTGGACAGAAGCAACTTCTATTTTTTGGGAAGTGAATACCTGTCGAACTTTATTTGCTGTATCAGACGTAACTTCTTTAGAGAAAGTAAATGTAGTTCTTGATCCGCCAGTAAACTCGATAGAGAGCTTAAGACCAAAAAGCATTAGGGATACTACCCCCGGAATAATAATGATAAGAGAAATAAGAAAGTATAAATTTTTTCGTTTAATTATATCTAGCATAGTTATCTATAAACAATTCTTAAAAGAGTTCTCGTCACTGTAATTGCTGAAAATAGTGAAACCAAAACACCAATTGCTAGTGTCAAAGCAAACCCTCTTACGATTCCAGTTCCAAAAATCATTAAAATACTACTGGTAATAAGACTAGCAATATTTGAGTCTCTGATCGATGCCCATGCATGGGTAAATCCTAAGTCAAGTGACGCAAATTCAGATTTTCCTTTCCTCATCTCTTCCCTCATTCTCTCAAATATAAGAATATTGGCATCAACCGCAATACCAATTGACAGAATAAATCCGGCAATACCTGCCAGCGTCATCGTTACAGGAACTAATCTAAAAATAGCTAATGTTATTAAGGTATAAATACTTAAAGCGATACTAGCAACTACTCCTAACTTTCCATAGAGACTAATCATAAAGATAACGATAATGAGAAATCCTATTCCACCTGCAATCAGACTCTTTTTTACAGTCTGATCTCCAAGAGTTGCACCAATTGCCTGTTGCTGCAACACACTAAGAGACACAGGTAAAGCTCCTGCATTTAACTGAATCTGCAAAGCTTTCGCTTGAGGGATTGTAAATTGGCCAGTAATCTCAGCCTGTCCAGTAAGAATAGGCTGGTTTACACGAGGTGCTTGGATAAGCTGATTATCAAGAACAATCCCGACTATTTTACCGACATTTCTTTTAGTAATGTCAGCAAACTTCTGGGTACCATTGGATGTAAAAGATAGCTCTACTTGGGGTTCTCCTGTGTTTTGATTAAAGGTAACTGCTGCTTTTTTGAGATCTTTTCCAGTTAGACCAGTATTATGGGCATTTGGCCCAAGTATCTGTTCGAGACCTAAAGGAAGTGAAGCTGACGGTTGGATTTCTTGCGCTGAAGGGCTGGCGCCTTCTTCCCAGAATGAAAGTTGCGCTGTCTGTCCAATAAGACTCACAGCCTGATTTACATCTGTTACACCAGGAATCTCAACGATGATGCGATAATCGTTATTTACCTGAGAAGTTTGGATGAGAGGTTCTGATACACCAAAAAAATTAATACGTCTTTCAATAACATCTTTTGCCGAATCTAGTGCGTCTTTACGCTGATCTTCAGGAATATCATTCATATTTGCCCGAAGTGTAATACTTGTTCCTCCTTGAAGATCTAAACCTTTCTTAAAAGAAACATCTTGTGAGAGATTGAGAGGCTTAAGGAGTGTATTAATATTTACTAACTTAATAGGCTGTTTGACATTGGGAAGGATGATGGCATCAGGAATATTAATAAGGACAGCGAGTGATGCAACCAAGATAATAAGGATGGTTAGGAAATTAGACGACCTCTTCATGCCAGCATTGTCTCCTCATCACCAATGAGCATGACTCTCCCGCCAGCCATTATCCCTGCAATGAAAGGATCATTGCGGGTTTTTCTGAATTTGAATTCCTCTTCAGTCATTGCTGTGTAATTAATCTCAACACCGAGCCGCTGTTCTTCAATACGTACTAATGCTGCAAGCTCTGGTAGAACAACAGTACCAATCACCATAAAGTCAACGTCGTCTGGATTTTTCTTTATTCTTCTAACAAACTTTGAAGAAAACATAGCGTATTTAATCTTGCCGAGTTTTGCTCTATTTTTCAATACCTCATCTCCAAGACCAATAGTCTTTACACCCATATTGAGAAGATCAAAATAGAAAGGATAGTTTTTATCAAGAGAGTAATAAATTCTGTTAGCTCGCTGTTCTTTTTGAAGAATCCCGTGCTTTTCTAAGAATTGCAGCTCACGTCTGACAGCATTTATCTCATCTCCTGTCCTTCTCACACATTCCCTCACATGATACATTTCATAAGGAGTACTTAGAAAGACATTAAGAAGTGTAACGCGGGATTTTGATGTAATGAGATCTGCAAACATGAATCGTTAAATATCGAGGCAGTAACTATACTATATAATAAATATGCCTGAGGTGCAACGAGGAAAGTGAATTATGTATACAATACCTACTCTTAATTAACAGTGACGTCGCTATACGTGGGGACTATCTGTACCCATATTTGACCCGGATTAAATTGAACATCTTTACCTGTTGAGGTAACAGTTAACTCAGTACGACCTTCTCTACTTGCCTTATGCCAGGTAGCTTTTATTTCCTTTCCATCCTGGAAGACAAGTGCTTCTCCTGTACCTTTAGTAGCAAAGAGTTCATGTAAATTTCCTTCATATCCATCATTTGCTCTACTCTCCTTCATATAAAGAATAACAACGTTTTTAGGTTGAATTTGCTTCTTTGTGTTGTTGTCCAAATGGGCCTTACCGCCATTAGTACGAAGATAGGAATTGCTTGCTTTATCATAAGTCCAATCCACAGTATAAGCAGGTTGTCCTTCCCAGAAATTCATGGATATCTTCTGACTAGCTGGTCTAGCATCTGCGGCTACCTCAGACTTAAATGACCATGGTACAAAGTCAGTATCCCACGAATCTCCGTCTTTATCTTTATCAGTTAGACCGCGCTTAGCACCAACTGCCCAAAGGCCAGTTGTCGTTGAATACATAGTGTGCTCTGTAGCCACAGGATGACCTAAGCGTCCCTCATCTCGTTTGAACGTAGGAAATCCAATAGAGAACTGATTAAGGTCATTATAGGTATTCCATCCATAATCAACTATCTGACCTAAGGCGTCAGCTGGACCTGGGGTATTTGCTCCTCCTACATGAGCATAGAGTGGGTATGAGCCGTATTCAGAAATCATATCTAGGAAATATGTACGAGCTGATCTCACTGGCCCCACTATACCTGCATCCTGGCAGTAATAGACAGCTAAGAAGCGTGTAATGCCACCTTCAGCAATAGCTTCATAGACTACATCTGCAAAAGTAGTTCCGGATTGAGGACGTGCATCTAATGAATTCTCAATCATTACCCCAAGCGGCCTATGTCCTTCCCACCACTTTCTCTGTTGCTTAGTGTACATGGCTCCATTTAATGGACATGCTTCTGTTTTTGGTCCAGAGTCATCAAACTCTAATGCCCCATATGAATTAGTCTTTTTGGTGTCTACTGGAGAAATATTAGCGAGTGAATCAGATGATTTTGAAAAAATTGAGTAGGAGATACCAGTTGATAAAAGATAGGCTCCAATGCAGGCAATAATGATGAGCAGTTTGTTATTTCCCATGTTCTTTTCCAATTGTTCTCGCTTGGTGTACAGCTTTTATCTCTTCTTCAGACAGCTCGTGGTCCATTCCTAATCCTTCTTTAACCTTTTTAGCATACCACCTTGTACCTGTTCGAGAATATAATCCTGAGATGACAACACCAGTATCATGTGCATCAAGAAGAGCGAGAATAAAGCTTTGATCTCCACCTGTATCTTTAAAAGGATTAAACCTAACAAGACCTATCTTCTGGATGTGCAAAGAGCCATCTTTCTCAATTCTATCATACTGAGTAGATAGATTTGCAATATCTTTTTTTGCAACATTAAGATCTCCCAATAACTTGTCAAGAACTGCCGTAAGTGATTCAGAAGTTACTCCGCTGATCAATTTATCGTAGTGTCTTTTGTAAAGCATGAGGAAAAGTGTTAGGCCTATAAGCCAAAGAAAAAAAACACCTAATATAAGTAGCCCTATAACCCCTTGCATATTGGATCATCTTAGCCTCTTGACAGCCTCAGTGTCAATAGTGTAACCTTTCCTACTATAATGGCAAAGAAGAGAAAAACAAGATCACAAAAGCTTGCATCTGATTCTCGTCATCAGAAACTCTCCCAGTCTCTTCCTCCCACTCAAGAAATTTCACTTTCAGATATTGGGATCAAAGCAAAGACTTTACCTTCCATTTCGACCATTTCTTCTTCTCATCACTCTGTTGAAAAAGAATACAGCTATGTCCAACACGACCTCAAGAAGACCTCTCTCATCACCGGCGCTATTATTCTTGTTGAGCTTATGTTATTCTTTGTTGTGAAGCTGTGATCCTAGCTTCACACAGTATTATGACCTATCTTTCTTCAACCTACTTGCATACCAAGACCTGCTTCAGGGGAATTACTCCTGTCAGTATTGGCATAGAGAGGGGAGGTGACTTTATCCATGGCAGAAATGTATTGTGTTAAATGTCGTGCAAAGCGCGATGATCCAAACGCTCAAGCTGTTACTATGAAAAATGGTAAACCAGCTATGAAAGGTAAATGCCCAGTTTGTGGTACAGGAATGTACAAAATTGGTGCAGCTAAGTAACCTTTGCTGACTATTTCTTCTTGAAGATTCTTCATCGAAGCTTCAAGAAACACAGTAAAAACCCCGCTTAAGCGGGGTTTTTCATAGGGTATTAAGGAAATCTTTAAATTTTGTCATCGCAATAGCTCTGTGAGAAATTTGATTCTTCTTTTTTTCTCCCATTTCAGCAAATGTATGGTCATAGCCTTTCGGAATAAAGATGGGGTCAAATCCCCATCCTTCTTTTCCTCGTTCTTCTATTGCAAGAGACCCTTCCACTTTTCCTTCAAAGGTATGGATATTATCGCCAGCACAGAATCCTATAATTGCTCTTACTGTAACTTTTCGATCATTTTCATTTTTTAACAGCTTTAATAAGAGTTCATTATCATATGAGCCTGATAACCTCATAAATTTGATAAAAGGTCCAGGAAACCCATTCCAAACATTAACAAACAAACCAACATCATCCACGAATACTGGCTTTTTAGCATAGTCGTAAGCTCTTTTTACTTTATCTTTGACAATTTCGTGAAGGTCCAATGACTGTATTTCAGGCAGTTCTCTATCTACTATTTTTATCGGAAATCCTAAAATTCTCTCCGCTTCCAAAACCTTTCCCTTATTACTTGTAACAAAATGCAATTCCATTCCTTGCATTATAAAGCCTTCTAGTGTAGAAATGAATCAGGGAATATGAATAAAGAAGAAAAAGTTAAAGAAGTCTATAAACGACTTAAGAAAATTTACCCCCACCCAAAGACGGCGTTAGAATATACTAATGCTTTTGAACTCCTTATCGCAACAATCCTTTCTGCTCAGTGTACAGACAAATTAGTAAATACTGTTACCCCTGAATTATTTAAAAAATATCCTGATCCCACTAGTATGGCAAAGGCATCTGTTGAGGATATTGACTTCCTTATTAAAAAAGTTACCTTCCATGGCAATAAAGCAAAAAATATAAAAGCCACTGCTGAACAAATTGTTAAGAAGCACGGGGGAAAAGTACCAGACAATATGGAAGAATTAGATGCTCTTCCTGGGGTTGCTCGCAAAACAGCAAATGTTGTACTGGGCGACGCATTTCATAAATCAGAAGGGATTGTAGTAGATACCCATGTTATACGAGCAGTCGGAAGACTTGGCTTAAGTGATTCAGACAAACCAGAAAAAATTGAAGAAGACCTTATGAAAATTGTTCCTAAAGAAATGTGGATTGAATTCCCTCATCTTCTAATTCTTTACGGTCGTGAATACGCTCCAGCAAGGCCTAAAGCTGGTATAAAGGACATCCTCCAAGATCTTTATGTATAACTATTCACAGCAGGGATCTTTGTAGCCACAGTTATGACAACTTGCATCTCTACTCCCGGGCATAAGTCCAATCTCTTCTTTACAAACAGGGCAAAGTTGTCCGCGTACTGAATCTTTTTCAATGGTATACTCATAAAATCCTTCGCTTATCGTACTCCTCATTTTTCTTGATAATGGACAAGTCTGAAGACTTTAACATGTGGCCCGTCCCACTCACCTGTAATCTCTGCCCTACCAAATCCTGCAACCTCAAAAAGTGAATATCCGAGAGGACCGCATGTTAGATCTTCACATACGACCATCAATTGGTCAGTAACAGTTTTACGCTCAGGATCAATAGCTGGATTCTGCATCTCGACTGGCTTATGTCCGAGTACTTCTAAATAATATCTATATGCATGATCTGAGTTACCTGTTGTGATTAAGGCAAAATTAAAAGGTTTGTTATCGGTATGTGAAATTACAATTTCTGAAATTGTCTTAACCTGATTTTTAATTTTATTTGGCTCAAAACGAAACGGCATATAGATAAGATTAAAAATAAACAAAAAGAGTACAGCGGCAATGACGCCAACTTTAATAATGTTTTGTTTAGTAACATTAAATAATTCAGTTGCTACGTTCCCTATCAGTAGAAATGGTAACGGGAACATAAACCCTAAGTAGTAGTCATAAATACTCTTCTTATAAAGAGCAAACATTCCGACACCGATTACCAGCCAAATAATAATAAGAAGCTGAGCAAGTCTATCTTTTATTTTAATTACTCCAACTACAGCAACTACTCCCAGAAGAAGTGATAAAAGATACCATAAATATAGCTGTTCTGTATCATGAATGCGAGATAAATCCGTGAGAGGGAAGACAGTGACTAACCTTCCGAATAATTTAAAAAACACCTCAAAAACTTGCCCTAGCGGCGTCGAATGAGTCGAAACGGATGAAGGGATTTTGCCTGCTAAGAAGAGAAGTATAGTTTTAAGATTCGGAAATCCATGATACACCTCAAAAGCAAGAAAGGGCGACCACCCGATAACAAATCCTACAATGAGTAGTACAAATCGTTTAACTAAGTTTAAAATTACCTGTTTTCTGTCATTAATAATTGTTCCCAAAACAATATAGACAAAAATAATCACTCCCAAAAAGAGCGCTAAGTATTGAAGCTGTATAGCAATTCCCAATAAAAGTCCAATTAATAAAAACTTCCACACGTTGGGATTTTTTAGCCCGCTATATGCCAAGAATAACGTTAAAAGTGAGACAAGCGGAAGCGGATTTGGATTCCATGATGAGTGAGAATACGTTATAACAACGGGAGAAACTGTATACAGTGCAGCAGCTATTATGCCGGCTGACGTCCCAAAGAATTTCTTTCCAACTCTATAGACTACATATACAGTTAAAATTCCTAAAAGAGCTATAAAGACAGCTGGTCCCACCGGATCATAATGAAAAAGCCAAAGAAATGGCGTGATCATGTAATAGTAGATTGGGCCGTAATAAAAGTCCGCAGCACTTGATCTTGGTCCAAGAAATGTCAATTGTCCTTCTAAAATATGCTTTACAGTAAGTACGTCTCTTCCCTCATCTCCGAGGAAATTCATATAATCGGAAATTCTATAGAGCCTTAAGAAAGAAGCGAGCGCAATAATTCCAAAAATAATAGTTGTTGTGTGCTTATTAAAAAAAGCTTGTAATCGAAGTAACATAAAGGGGATTATCTTTTCTTCCAAATAAATCTATTATAAATAGTAAAGTTCCACACGAGTAACATCGCTGTTCCTATAAGGAAATAGAGGAGATGATACTGACGACCATAGAAAGTCTCTCCAAGCTGTATGAGTCCATTTTGGAAAATAAATACACCTATATTTGAAGTAAGGAAGAAGGAAATCATTTTTGTAAAATAATGCACAATATTTTTTGCTCGGTGCTCTTTAAAGGTCCAGAAGTTATTAAAATTATAATTTGAAAAAATTGCGAGCTCTGCACCAGCAGTATTAGCAACCCACAAAGGAAGTGAGGTCTGGGTAGCAAGATAATTATAAACAACTAAGTTAAGAACAAAACCTGTCCCTCCTACTACTAAAAACTTAATAAATTTCTCAGAATCTCTAAAACGTAGCAGTAAAACAACATACAGAGAATCTATTTGATCCTTCTGATTTATTTTACTTGCGCCTGCTTCTCTTTCATAAAAAATAATTGGTACTTCTTTAACTTTTGCACCAAGCTTAATAAGGTCATGAAGAATATGCATTTTATAAGCAAAATCTTTAGAGAGAAGGTGATCCAGATCAACTCTCTTTAAAAAGGATGTCCTTGTTAATTTGAACCCAGATGTCATATCATGAATTGATGGCTTAAGCCAAACAATTCGAGTAAAAAGACTTCCGAACTTACTAAGAATTTTCCTATCCAGTCCCCATTCCTTAGGAATTTGTCCACCAGGAATATATCTGCTCCCGATAACATAATCATATCCCTCATCCATTGCTGCAATAAGCCGTGGAATATCATGAGGATCATGTTGGAAATCAGAATCAAATTCGATTACTGCATCTGCACTCATTTCATCCATAGCAAATTTCATTGCCCTAACATATGCAGCTCCAAGACCGTTTTTCTTTCCTTCAAGAAGATGAAGATTTTTATACTTCTTCATGTTCTCTTCAACTACATCTCTCGTGCCGTCAGGAGACCCATCATCTGCAACAAGAATGTGCATGTCATGATCTTTAATTTTGGGGAAAACATCTTTTTCTAGAATGGGAATCATCTTCTCCATGTTGGTTTTCTCATTATAAGTTGGAATCATGACTACAATTTTCATATTATTCTTTATATGACTCTATTAATTTTTGTAATCCATCTTTTAAAGGAACTTTCGGCTCCCAGTCGAGCAGCCTTTTAGCTTTTGTTATATCTGGACGTCTCTTCACTGGATCGTCTTCAGGCAGTTCTTCGCTATTTATAATTTCACTCTGAGAATGAGTCAATTCTCTTACTATCGTAGCATATTCGTGTATTGTGTGTTCATCTGTTGAACCTAGATTAACAATTTCTCCTCTTGTCTCTGGATAAAACATAAGCCTCACTAATCCTTCTACTAAATCATCAATGTAGCAGAGAGATCGTGTCTGCTGTCCATCACCAAAAATAGTAATCTTCTCTCCTTTTAATGCTTGCTGGATAAAAATACTAATCATTCGCATATCTTCTTTTGAGAGTCGTGGACCATAGGTATTAAAGATACGCACTATTCTTGCGTCTACATCTCTCTCACGCCAGAAATAACTCGTAATTGTTTCACCAAAACGTTTTGCCTCATCATAGACAGCACGTGGTCCAGTCGTTGAAACATTGCCCCGATACTCCTCAGGCTGAGGGTGGACTTCAGGGTCACCGTATGCCTCAGATGTCGATGCAAAGAGAAACTTGGCTTTATTTCTCTCAGCAAACTTCAAAAGTTCCATTGTCCCTCGAGTATTAACTAACATTGTCTCCATAGGAAGTGCATGGTAGCTTAATTTACTATGATGGTTAGGAGAAGCAGGAGATGCGAGATGGTAGACTGCATCAACCTGACCAATTTCTGGAAGCGGCTCAATAACATTGTGATTTAAAAAAGTAAAATTTTCTTTATTTTGTAAGTGGTCTATATTCGAACGGGTTCCAGTTAGAAGATTATCAACACAAATTACATTGTAGTTATCGACTAAAAGGCGCTCACATAGATGAGATCCAATAAAACCAGCACCACCAGCAATAAGAACTGTCTGCATATAATTATTGTATCAAGAAATAGCTTAGCTAACCAGGAGATAGATAGATGAATTAGAGGCGATGGATATCCTTCTCAAGTTCGATATCTGATTTAACCATCATGTCAACTAATTCTTTGAATGAAGTCTTTGGTATCCAGCCTAACTCCTGCTTTGCTTTAGAATAATCACCAATCAAATAATCAACTTCAGCTGGACGATTAAATTTAGGATTATTTGCCTCAACATATCTCTCCCAATCAGAAATCCCAGCAGCTTCAAAGGCTAATTCAACGAATTCTTTGACACTGTGAGTCTCACCAGTTGCTATGACATAGT
>JBDHUU010000021.1:0-10907 GCA_039809285.1 Candidatus Levyibacteriota bacterium | reverse complement strand
TTTTTAAATTTCCAGAAATTGATGCGGCAATTTGTACAACAAACGGAGAACCAACTTTATTAGAGATAATAATTCTCCCTTCCCCACTACTTTCAGATAAATGAGAATCCATTGGATAGGAAAAACTAAAATGGTGAAGAGGATGAGTATAAGACTTTACCTTTGCTTGAAGCGTACTTTTCTTTTGTGAAATAGGTATAGATTTAGGACTTTTCTCGACAATAATAGAAAGCGCAATACAAATACTGACAATAATAATAACAATCCCTAAAATTCCAGCCTTCATCGGAAGTATCCTATTTTGTCACAATAAAAAATATCCTGCAAGGTAGCTTGTGTTCTCTTAAAACAAATAGTATATAATGAGTGCAAGTTCTTCATGATAGAGACTAAAGATTCTTCTCCCCATCGCTTTCTTATTGCAAGTATTATTCCCCGCCAACTTTCAAAGCAGGAAGCCTTTCACGATATAAAAGAGTTAAGAGATTTAGTAGATTCTTATGAAGGCAAGGTAGTTGATTATGTAATTCAGCATAGAGAAGTTCATGATAAAGGTCTGTATTTAGGCAGTGGGAAAATAAGTGAAATTGCCACCCTTGTTAAGGAGAAATCTATTAATGTAGTTATTCTCAATGCTATTGTTAAACCTGGACATATATTTGATATTAAAGAAACACTTAAAAAGGCAAATCCTAAGATAGAGGTATGGGATAGGGTTGACCTTATTCTTCATATTTTCTCACGTCATGCAAATACAACAGAATCAAGGCTTCAAATAGAACTTGCTGCAATGAGACATATGGGGCCACGAATATACGGACTCGGATATGTACTCTCACGTCAAGGAGGAAGTATTGGAACAAGAGGAATTGGAGAGACCAATACTGAACTTATGAAACGTCACTGGCGAAGTCAGATGAAAAAAATTGAAGAAAAGCTAAAAAAACAAGCTCATACTAGGGAACATCAGCTCGAACGAAGAAAGAGAGTTGGGATACATACCATTTCTATAGTCGGATACACGAATGCAGGCAAAACATCGCTTTTTAATCTTCTAACGAACAAAAAACATTTTGTTAAAAATGCTCTTTTCGCAACACTAGATAGTCATGTCGGCAGACTAGTTATGTCCAATCAAGCTCAAGAAGTTATTATCTCTGATACTATTGGATTTATTCACAATCTTCCAGCCAAACTTATTGACGCCTTCCGTTCAACTCTCATGGAATCAGTCTATGCTGACCTTCTCATCCAAGTAGTTGACGCAACAGATCCAGATCTAAGTAGAAAGATGCTAACTGTTTCTGAAATTTTAAAGGAGTTAAAGCTTACTGGCAAACATCAGCTTCTGGTTTTTAACAAAACAGATATGCTTAACAAAAATGATGTACAAAAGCTCAAAAAAGAATTTGCTGATTATCATCCTCTTTTTATTTCAGTGAAAGATAAGAAAGGAATCGAAATTCTCAGACACTCTATCGAACATTTCTTTTCTGATAATTCTTCCATTCACCTCTAATTTCCACTTTTGTAAAGCTCGCGCTATAATACAATCATGAAAAAGGCAGTTCTTACTTTTGTTATTAATGACGATCAGGTTCTACTCGCAGAAAGCAGTTATAGACCTAATAAAATTACCTGGAATGGTATTAGTGGATTTATTGAAGGTAAAGAGAAGCCTGAGGAAGCAGCTGTCCGTGAACTATATGAGGAAGTAAAACTGCGAGTGTATGAACATGATCTAGAACAGGTCGGAGTATTGCATCTCTATACTATCAATCATGAGGATATCAGAAAAGAAACGTTAACAATCACTATTTTTCTTTGCACTCGGTTTCAAGGAGAAGCACATATGACACCAGGTGTTAGGCCACGCTGGTTTAGTTTTGCTACAATTCCTTATGAAGACATGTTTGAAGATACTAAAGAATGGCTGGAGAGACTCCTAACCGGCGAAAAACTTATTATTGAAGTTAGCTCGAAAGCAGACAAGGGTACTCATGAGCTGCATGTTACAGATGTATTAGTACACAATATCTTTGAAAAATAATATGAATGGAACACATCAACGAATTGCAGTATACGGCCTCATCTTTAATTCTTCTCAAGAATTCCTTATCCTTAAGCGCTCTGAGAATGATTCACATCCAAGACTTTGGGAAATGCCTGGCGGCGCCTTAGAATATGGTGAACAGCCACTGGATGGGACATTGAGAGAGATTAAAGAAGAAACAAATCTTGATGCAAAAATCTTATATCCTCTATCAGTCTTATCAGGATTTTCAAAGAAAACCCCAAATATTCAAGTCATTAGGATCGCCTTTCTATGTCATGTCACTAATCCGGAGTTAGTAAAACTGAGCAATGAACATACTGAGTATCAATGGATAAGCCTTAGTGAGACAACCCCGTCTCCTTTATCAGAGTTCCTTCAAAAAACAATTGAACTAATTTTGAAATATCCTCAATTGCTTACTTCTCTTTAATATAGCTAAACCCTGAAAGTGAAGTAGGAGGACTTTCAAGACATACTTGTCCTAATTTATTATCTGATGAGGACCAAAGCAAAAATAATGGAGATTCACCACACGCCGATTCGTTGGAGTATCCATTAATCTTTACATAGATAATTGCCTCTTTTTCATCCGTATCGTAGCAGTATCCTGTTTGTTCAGCTGAACCGCAATTACTGACTGGAGAGGTTCCTTCTAGGATGTAACTATAAACGCCAGACATCTCATTTCTCTCCACCATCTCATCAACCCAGTCATATGATACCTCCTCACCAGTTGTAGGAAATCTTTCATAAGTTACATAATAACGTGAAACGGCATCAATAAGCTTGATAAGTGTTGTTTTCCTTCCATTATTAGTATAGTCAGTAATGAAAGCTGTACTTAATTTCGAAGCTGAAGAAAGGGGATGGAGTACAAAATCTTCTAACGAAATGTCTAACCTTTTCTCATTACCGAGTTTCAACCTATCCTGATTTGTAGAGGAGGGAGTAGGCTTATTTTCTTTTACAAATGTATCTAGACTATCTTCTATATATCCTGAATTTTTCAGCTTGATCGGCCCAAAATACACTTCATTTCCTGATCCTCCTCCTTCACTGCTTTTGGAAGCTATATTTTGGTTTGTACCATGCTTGTTGGTACTAAGGAGAGTATTACTTTGGTTATGCAACATATTCTTGTCACTTAAAAAATAATTATGAGTTAGGAAAAGAAGAATAACTACAAAAACTGCTACTGCTATAATAGTTTTCCTACTACTAAAGAAAAAAGTTTTCTGATTTTTTATGGAGGATTGGATTCGCATATGATCTTTTCTTATTATGCAATAATCGAGGACTGATTAACAGTTAGAGAGTACCTACAGAATCAATTTTGGGAAAATGAATTCTAATTTCATTCCAGAACTTATCAGAAAGAGTTGCTGAAAATTTACCATATTTTCCGCTTTCTGACTTGCCACAGAGGATATTTTCATACCTTCTAATAATTCGTAAAATCTTTTCTCCCTCCTCATTAAATGTGGTCTGGTACTGTTTGGGATCATCTATATAAAGGTCATGGAGCTTTTTAAATGAGAGGAAGTCTTCTTTATTATATTCCAGCATGTCGCTGATTACTTCTTTATACTTGACCATTTATTCCTCCGGCTCAGGTGGGAGGAATTCTTCTCCCGTATCCTGAGAAGCAGCAGAAGCATACTCTGATGGCTTGAGCCAATATACATATGTACAACCTGTTGGTTTCTTGGCAGCTCTGTCCCAACCTGCAGTAGAACATTTCTTCATTTTTTTACCGTTAGCTGTAGTATACAAAACAAGCTTTTCACCGCACTCAGGACAATCTTCATCAAGTTGCTCTGTAGTTCCATTAATCCACTCCACATAATCACATCCAACTGCTTTCTTTGCCTCTTTATCCCATGAAGATGTAGAGCACTTCTTCATCTTTTTACCAAATCTTGTCACCGCCAGAACAAGAGGAGCTCCACATTTAGGGCATTTTTCATCGAGTTTCTCCGGTTCTACTTCAAGCCATTTAACATAATCGCATCCTGAATTGGAACGAGTCGTTGGATCCCATGAGGATGTAGAACATCTCTGTAATTTCCTCCCTGTTGCAGTAGTAACGATCTCACCAAGTGGCTGCCCGCATTTTGGACATACTTCTGGATTTGTTTGAGGTATTAGATCTGACATGTAGACAATAATAGTACTAGGAAAAAGCCCGCGGAGTCAAGATATTAATATATATCATATTTCTCAAGCAGCTTTTTATTTCCTTCGACTTGATAATGGAGAAGGTCTTGATATAAACCTTTCTTATTCGCCAGCTCTTTAGGACTGCCATTATCAACAACAGTACCTGAATCAATAACAATTATTCTATCCACATTTTGTATAGTTGAAAATCGGTGAGCAATAATAATAACTAGTTTATTACTCATTAATTTTTCAAGTGCTTCCTGAACTTCTCTTTCAGATTTTGCATCTAAAGATGAAGTTGCTTCATCAAGAATAAGAATAGGAGCATTTTTCAAAATAGCGCGCGCAATTTGAATACGCTGTTTCTGACCTCCAGAAAGTCTTACTCCACGTTCGCCTACCTCACTATCAAGCCCTTTAGGTAATTTCGTAACAAAATCGTATGCATTTGCTAATTTAAGCGCATTGATTATTTCTTTTTCAGTCGCATTTTTCTTTCCATATGCAACATTTTCCTTAATTGTTGAAGAAAAAAGTTCATTGTCTTGGAATACCAGTGAAATGTTTTGTCTTACTGTCCTTGAGTCAAGGGATGAGTAATTTTTATTACTTATAATGATATCTCCCTCTGTCGGCTGATAGAATTTCAATATAAGATTAACAATTGTTGACTTACCTGCACCGCTATGACCGACTAAAGCAGCCGCTTGATTTTTTTGCAAAACAAATGAAACATCTTTTAGGACAGGATTCTCGGGGTTATAGGAAAATGAGACATTTTTAAATTCAAGTGTTGGCTCGTGAATTACTTCTGCCCTTTCATCCACATTATAATCTTCACTTGATGGCAAACTCAGCACCTCAAAGAATTCTTTTGAGCCTGCTTCAGCTGTCTGGATTTGAGTCAAGATATATGACATAGCAAAAAGTGGAATCCTTGCTTGATTAACGAGCTGGAGAATAAGAACCATTTCACCAATAGTTAAATTTCTCTGGAACGTGTTGTAAAACACTAAAATATTAATTGCAAATAAAATAATATTGAGTGATAACCCTCTAAAAAAATCAAACTTATGAAACGTTGTACTCTGACGTGCATAGATTTTATTTGAACTCTCAAGCCCTTTAGCGACGAATTCATATTCCTCTTTTTCATTAGTGAAACTCTTAACGAGTGTAATATTTGAGATAACTTCCTGAATCCTTCCACGGAGCTTATCTTCAATTGCATTTTTCTTTACTTCTTCCCTACCCCACCTAACTGTCGAGTAGTAGCTGAGCGTTAAATAGATAGGAAATAAAATAAAAGTAAAAAAAGCAATCGGTACATTATAGTAAGCTAAAATAGCTACAGTAAAAATACTTTGAAGGAAAGTTGGTAAGATAAAATTTGTTGTCGAGTTCAAAAATCCTTGGATAGTTACTATTCCACGACTTAACTGATTTACTACTTTCCCTGACATTTCTGAGTCAAAGTAAGATTGAGGTAGAGTGAGTACTTTATCGTAAAATCTTTCCGTGAGGAATTTACGAATTCTTCCTGCAAAATGATCTCCTATTCTATCGCTTAATGTTGAACTTATTAGTCCCAAAATATTACTAGCAAAAGCGATAATAATAAGGATGATCAGCCTGGTAAGATCTCCACCATTCCCCTGAACTTTACTTACAATTTCATCAACAATAAATTTTGAGATGATTGGAGCGATAAGTCCAAGTGTTGCAGATAAAAGAATAAGGACAGCTAAAATAGCTACTAAGTGATAGAGAGGCCTTGAGAGACGAATAATCCTAATAATATTCTGCATCCCTTAAGTATAACAAACTATGCTCACCTTTGACAGTCTTTTAGGGTAAGTGCTAAGTAAATGGAGTAGATTTAATGTGGGAATCCTTATATATATTAATCAGTTCTTTTTTAAATTCTGCAATAGACTTATCATCATATGCAGTCATCAAATATATCTTTTTTACTTTTTGCCGAAGTTCTTCAGTAATATCTTTTATCTTTTTCTCATTTGTTAAATCGATTTTCGTTAGAACAATAATTTCTTTTTTTTCAAGGAGGGTCGGATTATACTTCTCAAATTCCTGACGAATTATTTCGTAGTCTTTAAGTGGATAAAAAGAAGAGGCATCAATACAATGAACTAAAAGCTCAGTTTTTTCGATATGTTTAAGAAATGTCGTTCCCAGTCCTTTACCTTTACTTGCTCCTTCTATAAGCCCTGGGATATCAGCAAGCATAATTCTATCCATCATACCTACATTTGGCTCAAGTGTTGTAAAAGGATAATTACCGATTTTTGGCTGCGCGTTTGTTAGAAGCGATAACAATGTGCTTTTCCCAACATTGGGAAGACCGATAAGTCCAATCTGAGCAATTAGCTTTAATTCCAGCTGAAGTACTTTTTCCTCACCTACTTCACCTTTTTCTGCATAGCGAGGTGTCTGATTAGTAGCTGATTTAAATTCGTTATTGCCTCTCCCCCCAATTCCCCCCTTTGCAATAAGATGACGTGTAGTATCGACAATCTCAAAGAGTACTTTCCCATTTTCATCACTAACTATTGTACCTATTGGTAAAAATATTGTTAGATCGTCAGCATTTTTACCAAATAGATTATTTCTTTTTCCGCTTACACCATCGTCTGCTTTCCAAACTTTTTTATGTTGAAAAGGAGAGAGGGCAGTAAGGTCGTCTATTCCCTGTAGGTAAACATTGCCGCCATTGCCACCATTGCCACCGTCGGGTCCACCCCTAGGATTACCTTCTCGTGTTCTAAAGGAAACTGCTCCATTGCCGCCATTGCCCGCTTTAATTGTTATTTCAACTTTATCTATTAACATACTCGGGACATTATATCATTATTCCTTCATTGAAGATTAATATACCTGTCTGCTAATATTGAGGCGTGCGAACTCTTAAAATATTCCTCCTCTTTTTTATTTGTTTTTCAACGATACTTGCACTCATCATTTTTTTCTTCATTATAACTATGAAGGAGGCTCAGAGGGATCAAATTATCAATCCGATTATAAATTCAGTAACGAAAGGTAGCCAAGAAGTCCTTTCTCTCTTCACACAAGGAGTTGATCAAAGAATAGCCAACTCTGTTGCAAAGAGTGAAGGTATCTATAGCATAATTGTAGTAGATCTGAAAAATAATCAGACATATAGCCTTAACCCTGACCAAATATACAATAGCGCTAGCCTGTACAAGCTCTGGGTAATGGCTACAACATACCAAGCCATCGCTGATGGAAAGATAAAACGAACAGATGTCATCTCTGACTCTGTGGAGAACCTTAACAAGTCATTTAATATAGCAAGCAGTGAAGCAGAATTAGAATCAGGAACAATAAGAATGACGGTTAACGAGGCTTTAGAAAAATCTATAACTGTTTCTGATAACTATTCTGCATTATTATTGACAAAAAAACTTGGACTCTCAGCTATTAATTTTTTTCTAAAATCTCATCAGCTTATTCACTCTAAAACATCTCTTCCTCCTGTTACATCGGCCTCCGATATTGCTCTTTTCTACCTAAAGCTGTATAACCATCAGCTAGTCAATTACGATAGCTCAAATGAAATGATACAACTTCTTAAGAGACAAGCAATCAACGATCGTATTCCAAAATATTTGCCGTCTACTCTACCGATTGCCCATAAAACTGGTGAACTCGATACGATGAAGCATGATGCAGGGATAATTTTTACTCCAAAAGGGGATTACATCTTAGTTATGCTTTCAGATACTGATGATCCTAAAATAGCAGCAGAAAAGATGGCGCAGCTGTCAAAACAAATTTACCTTGATTTCACTTCTTCACATTAAGAAATACTTCGAGGATTTACTCTCTCTTCCTGATCAAGAGAATAATCAACTACAGCTAACAAAATAATATTTAACGCCAACCAAAAAAGAGCCTTAAATTGCTCTGTGTAGAAAGTAAAGAATTGGGTTATGAGAAGAGAAATGAGTACTGCAATTTTGAAAATACGATATCCCTTCTCCCTTGACTTTTGCATAACAATAATCCCAACAATCACAAAAAGAGCTGACAAAAGGGAGGCAGCTAACTCTCCGGATTCCACAAAAGATAATGACTCTTTCGTGGAATAGATAAGACCTACTGAGATTATTGACGATAGAGACTGCAGAAGAAGAATACCAACTACTACCTTACTCAGTAACTTTGACTGCGTCAGCTTTATATAGAGCATAAGAATAAAATGCCTAAGCCTATTAAGAATTGAAGGCGGGGGAACAGGAATTGATTCAACTTCAGCAAAAAAAGCTTTTAATGCTTTAACAAGCGGATCACGTTGGTCACTTTTTTTAAGATACAATAGAGCTCTTTTCTTCTCCTCATTATCCAAATCATTCATTACCGCCTCAGTCACCATACTTAGCGCGTTCACGAGATATTCTTTAGGAGTAACCTCAGCTGACTTTTCTAGTGACTTAGAAATACTATAAATTAAGATAAAAATAACATATACCAAAGCAATCGTAGGCTGAAAAAAATAGTTATTATCTTGAGTTATAAACTTTCCTAACTCGTCAATGAATGCTCCAAAGCCAATTCCTCCTAGAATGGCTGCTGATCCCATAATTCCCCTTCCAATAAAGGATAGAATAAGCAACAGGGACAATGCCATAAAAAATCCTCCCCACAAAAGATGAGCAATATGTAACCCAGCAGCACCGCTTAGCTGAGGATAGTCAGTAAGCTTAAGAAAGATACGAATGATAAAAATAGTAACAATTGATGAAATGAGAAAGTTCTCCCTCAGGATAAATCCATCCAAATTTTGAACAAATAGCTTTGAAAAGCCTTTCATATATACTATTATAAAAGAAAAACATCTAATCTGCTTGCTTTTTTTTAATTAGTCTGTGTATGCTAATAACAAGATTATTTTTCTCTTATATATGAAACGCCTGCCCGATCAAGAGGAGCAAATTATTAATTCTACAGTCCAAAGAATTTGGGAAGATATAGTATATTCGATGGACCAATATACCCATGATAGTACGCTATCGAAGTTCTACTTACCTGAGGAGATTATGAAGCACTGTCACATAGCAGCTAATATCTTCACTCAGCTTCTCTATTCTCCAATTCCAACCCCAGAAGAAGCCAAAAAAACCAGATTATATGCAATGATTCACTTAGCTATGACCTGCGGTGTCCAAATTTATCTTAAAGAAAGAAGTCTTAATAAAGGCTACTCTCCTTACAAGATCAGTAAAGATGAAGCAGTTATTCGAGAGGCTCGCAATAAAATAGGAAAAATTCTATCTGAAGGGATTAAAGTAAAGCCTCCCGTCAGTCAGGTAATGGAGCTTTTTATAACTCAACTTAATACTCCACACTATCTTCGAAGGTTTTCACAAAAGGGGTATGAATTTAACTCCGAAAAATTTGACAATCTTCTTCCTGCTGCAATTATGTGGGGTTATCTGTTGACTCAAGAGCTCGTCATTGATTAACTCTCTATTCGATTTTCTCATACCCTATCCTTTCTTAGAAATGGTCTAAATCTTACTGCAGTATGTTTAGGATAGCCTATGCAGCAAAGATTTTTGTATAGGGATAGCTTCCAATATCAAAACACTCAAAAATCAAGATCTTTTGTTTCCATCCCATCAACTACCTCAGAAGCACAAGGTCTGAAAGACGCAACAAAAGAAAAAGTAAAGATTGAAGAAATAAATAAGGATCGTTTCCACAATCTAGTAAAAGCGTCTAATCATACGTTGTTCAAAATTAGTTCTGTGTTCCCTTTTGATCTTTTTACCGATGAAATCGGTATTGAAATCACCCAAATTAATGTGATCAAACGTTTTTTCTTTTCGACAGCTCACCTTCAAACTATTCCAATAAAAAATGTTGCTGATGTTTTTGTTCAGACAAGTCTTTTTTTTGCATCTCTTCGCATTATAGACAGTAGCTATATCGAAAATTCTATTCAAGTTGATAACTTAAAAAAAGATGATGCATGTACAGCACGAATAATTATTCAAGGATTAGTTGTAGCCAATAAAGAAGGAATTGACCTAGCTAAGATTCCGCAAGATATCCTTATGAAGGATATTGAGAGTTTAGGGAAAAATCAAGATGAGGTCATGACAAAATAATTTACTTTTTACTTAAAAGAATATACACTCACAATAATGAAAATTACTAAATTAGCACATTCTTGCCTACTAGTTGAAGAGAAGGGGGATTATATTCTTATTGATCCTGGTATTTATTCTGAGTCTTTTATAGATAAAATCCTTTCTCTCCCAAAACTTGATTATATCCTGGTTACGCATGAGCACTTTGACCATTTTTCACTACCACTTATTACATCCATTGTGGGAAAGTTCCCTGATGTATTAATCCTTGGAACTGAATTGGTAAATGAAAAGTTATCACAAGAGGGTATTTCTGCTAAAGGAGAACAAAACGACTTAGTACAATATAATGACTCCCCTCATGAAAAAATGTTCCTTAAAGGACCAATGGCTGAGAATATCTCATTTACTATTTTTAACAAACTTACCCATCCCGGCGATTCCTTCCAATTCAAAACTTCTGCCCCAATACTCGCACTTCCTGTAGACGCGCCGTGGGGAAGTAGTGTTCAGGCATTTATTAAGGCAGTTGAAGTAAAACCTAAGGTTATTAT
>JBDHUU010000020.1:0-10937 GCA_039809285.1 Candidatus Levyibacteriota bacterium | reverse complement strand
ACCTATATAATCACCAAAAGGGAGCGCAATACGCTCCCTTTTATACACATTGGCTACCTACCTTATTGAACGATAAGTTTACCGACCATACCCATTTGTCTGTGATCACCGACTGAACAGTAGTACTCATACGTTCCTACTTTATCCGCAGTAAACTCGACTACTTCCTGCTGTCCATCAGCAATGGTCTTTGTCTTAACATCAAATTCATCAATTACAAAGTCATGAAAGCCTCCTGAATTTTTGAAAGTGACTTTAACTGTATCACCTTTCTTAACAGTAATAGTACTTGGTACAAATTTGAAATTAGAGCCAGTAACAGTAATTTCTTTAACATTCCCTGACTCTTTCATCGCGCCACTACCCTCAGGCGTAGTCTGTACTGAATCAGAAGCTGAAGGTGTCTCACTCATATCCATCATTGCTTGGGGTGGAGTTGGAGTTGCAGCTGGTAGAGTCGTACTGGAGTTCTTAGTGAGAAAATAAGCACTACCTGCAATAACGACTAAAACAATGGCAACAATAACTATTAAACGATTACTCATATACTCACCTCCTTTTGTCCTAACACTAAACCATATTTCCTAATGATTTGCAACGAATTATCGACGTAAAACAGAGAACTTAAAACTTTAATATATAACCTCTCCATTTTATAGTTTATCTTTTTAAACAAAACCCGGAAAAAAGTCTTTCTTGATATGTAATCTTGCGACTCCCATCTCAAGAAGAGTTTTTTCAAAGCCAGTCACCATCACATGAGGACCAGACAGATAGTAGGTGCGTTCCTGCCAATCTGGTATTTGACGCATAATCATTTCACTCGTAATTCTTCCTCTCTCCCCTTTCCAAGTTTGGGGAATCTTATCTGTGTCAGTTAACGTATAAATAGTTCGTATCCCAAGTTTTTTCTCCGCCTCATCCAATACGTCTTTGTAGACAATATCCTCCGCATATTTATTTGAAAAAATAGTAATAATATCTCGCTTCTCCTGAGTATCGCAAAGGTATTTCAACATACTCCGAAAAGGAGTAATACCAATTCCGCCTGCTACAAAAACCAGTCTTTTCTTAGTATCTTTAGGGAGAGTAAAGTCTCCTGCAAGCTGAGATGCGACAATGGGCATTGAAGAATCCATAGTTAACATACTACGCTTATAACTACTTCCATTGTCATAAAACTTCACACCGATGCGAAGAGTATCTTCTGTAGGACTTGAAGCAAGTGTAAAGTAGCGTCTATTTCCCCGACTATCTGTCTTTGGATGAGGAAATGTCCATTCTAAATACTGACCGGCAGTATAACGCATGGAGACTTGAGGTTTAAAAATAAAATCGACAATATCAGGTGCTATTTTTATATCTTCTTGAAGACGCAGCAAGAAACGCTGCTTGGGGCTTATAAAGTAGGATAAGACGTTACCACTAACGAGTGCTAACTCGGGAGTAAAGTACAATCCAAGGATATGTACTTGCGGCGGGAAAAGCATTCCAACAAAAAAGCCAAAAAGCATTTGAAGATTTCGAGTAGGCGGAGAGGTTAATGGCTCGGTAAGCATAACGTAGGCAAAAAAGAAAAATGACGAGTGAAGAAATACCTGATTAAACGTTCTCAAAAGAGGTGTTCCGCCCGAAAGAGCAAAGAACATAATAATAAGAAGCGAGCTAGCATAAAAACTCAGCGCCATATACTCTCTTCTGGTCTTGCGAAGAACAAGCAGACCGCCAACGATGATAAATGGAGTCATGAATGCATTTCCTATCCACCAGTTAGCTCCATGACCTATGGCAAAGTAAAGAAAAAGGACAGCAATTGCAGCTGGGTTGAAAATATGCTTTTTATTAATAGCCAGAATATATTTTGATGCGATTGCCAGTACACCTGCCCAAAAGAGAACCCCGAGATCGACAAAAGTCGTAAATGGCGCAACAATACACACTAAAATAAGAGCGGTAATATAAACGGACTCAACGTTAGTTGGGGCTTCAAAAATATATGAGAAAAGACGATTGGTTATATAACAAACAGCGAGTATAAAAACAGTACTCAGAACAATGCTTTGAGGGCTATAAGAGATAAATCCGAGAATACTTCCTACCACCGAGGTTATAAGAAGAACGATCAGATAGTACAGCACCACCCGATACATCGTTAGCCTGTCTAGTAAATAATCAACAAAATGCATAGTTATCTCATAAATCCCTGTGTATATGTCGCAACTCCTTTAGTATCTATCATGTATCCATCGACTCCATCATAAGAATTAATGAATTCAATCCCTTTTTTCCCCATGGCAAAAGCTGCAGTTGCGAGTAGATCTGCCTCTAAAATAGATGTACTAACAACACTCAGGCTAACAATTTCTGAGACTACTTTATTTTTCTTCAAGGGATCATAGATATGATCACCTCTCACGTAGGTGCCGGATGTCGCAATAGCTTCATTTGAAAGAGTTACTATTTTTATAACCTCATCTTTGTTAAAGGGATTTCTAATACCCACTTTCCACTTTTTCCCATTCTTCAAACCATCTACTTGAATATCTCCTCCAGCATCGATAAAAAAATTATGGAGTCCTTTTTCTCGTAATAGCTCTGCTCCTTTTTGAATTGCCCATCCCTTCACAATGCCAGATGGATCAAGATATCCTTTGTAATAAATATCAAAATAGCCATGTGTTTTTCTTTTAATTTCTTGTGAAAGTTTCAAAATCTCCTGCATTTCCAAAGAATAGTCTTTTTCAGTAATTTCTTTCCGATTAATTTTGCTTACCTCACTAGACTTTTTGTAGGGACTAAACTGCTGGTCAACTTTTCGAAAAAAAGTAAAAGTATCTCGGAAGTCTTTAATTGAGACATGCAAGTCAACTATTTCTATAGTAATGGGCATACCCATAATAAGTTTTGTTTGTTTCATGACATTACTTCGCTTGAAACAAAGCATTTGCAAGTGAGCGTCTAAATCCTTCGCTTGAGTCTGTCGCACCGGATACGATATCAACTTCGGATGACTGCTTCTGAATTGCCTCCTGTGTGAGAATAGGCATCATCTGAGTATTAATCATGATTGATGTCTGCTGGTCGTCTGGGTACTTTAAGAACTTAATAGAGTCAATTCTTCCATTAGCGATAGTTATTTGGATTTGAATATCACCATAAAAGACATCCTCTACACTTCCTATATATATACCGTCTTTGTAGGTACCAGGCGCTGGAGGTAATCCGCTTGCTGAGGAGGAATTAGGGGTCGAATCAGAAGTATTATCCTTATCTGATGTCTTTACTAAAGTTACTGCATCTTTTACTTGTTGTCTTTCATACAGACTATACAAAGTAAATGAAATAATAACAACAAGAGATAGAAATATCTTCTTCATCAGAATAATTATACTAATAACCTATTCTGAAACAAAGCTGAAATAAAAATTACGTATTACTTTGAAGCTGATACAGAGGAGGACTTGGAAGTTGCAACATGGTTGGTCTTTTTTGGAGACTTTTTAGTAGTTTTCTTTAGCGTTGATTGAGCCTTAAGTGCAGTTGATCTTTTAGCAGAAGAGACTTTTTTAGCTACCTTCTTTTTCTCATCTTGAGCTTGTCGAAGGAGTTCTTTTTTAGGCATCATTTTCTCAGCGCGTACCTTTACCATGTCCAGCATTTCACCTCTTTTGTCAACGACTTCTGCGACTGTTTTGCTTGCTTGTTTTTTTGCGGAAGTAATTTCTTTAACTAATTTTTTACGTGTTTTCTTATCTGAAAGCGCTTTAGCAGCCGCTATTCCTACGACAGCTCCGGCTGTGACAGCCGCACCTGCAGCAAATGGAGTTACTTTATCTTTCATGGTGGGTTTCTTTCTTAACACAGATACACCTTACCTCAGCATTACTAGTTATGTGTAACATATCCGTAAGAAATTTGTAAGGAGATTTCTCAAAAACCACTTATATCTGAATTTTTGAGAATAAATAACTTCCGACTACTAAGGTAATGGCCGTGAGCAAACCAAGTATAAAATAATCTACTCCTAGACCAAAATGTACCACTCCACTTAGTGTCTCCCGCAATCCATCTACAGCGTAGGACAAAGGATCAATTGTGGAAGCAATTTTCAAAAATCCGGGTGCTGAAGTAAGTGGGAAAAGTGATCCTGATAAGAAGAAAAGAGGCATAACCAAAAAATTCATAATAAGTTGAAACCCCTGGAAATCAGACAGTGTTGAAGCAATAGCTGTACCAACTGACGTAAAAAAAATGGCCATTAAAAACATCATGAGAATTGCTCCTATAACTCCTATCATACTAACTGGACGGAAGCCAATAATAAGTGTAAGGATAAATACAATAAGTCCTTGTAATGTCGCAATTGTAGCCCCTCCAAGAGTTCTCCCTAACATAATGTGAAACCTTGGAACCGGAGCAACTAAGGTCTCTTTCAAAAAACCAAACTGCCTGTCCCATATTAGTTCAATACCCGAAAAAATTGCCGTAAATAATACTCCTTGGGCGATAACGCCTGGCGCAAGAAACTGGATATAATTTCCTCCTCCTGCTTTAGTATAAATTGGCCCAAAACCAAAACCCAAGGCAACTAAAAAAAGAATAGGCTGACCAAGTGAACCAATCATTCGTGACCGAGATCTACTATAACGCTTAAGTTGCCTCAGCCATAAAATATAAATCGTATTCATACTATTTATCTTTTCCCTTGCGCTCTCATACGCATTCGCATTGCCATACCACTTACAGCTGCCTCTTCCTCACGGATAGCACGTCCTGTCATAACCAAAAAGGCATCTTCTAAGCTATCAGTTTTAGTCTTTTTTCTCAGCTCATCAGCCGTTCCCAAAGCAATAATTTTCCCATGATCTATAATAGCAATTCTTTCGGCTACACGCTCTGCCTCTTCCATATAGTGTGTTGTTAAAAAAACAGTGATAGCCTCCTCCTTATTTAACTTTTCGACATATTCCCACATCTGATTACGAGTTTGAGGATCAAGTCCGATTGTCGGCTCATCAAGAAAAAAAATTGTTGGGTGGTGAATAAGTCCACGGGCTATCTCAAGCCGACGTCGCATACCACCAGAAAATGTTTTGACTAGATGATCACGTCTATCAGACAGATCAACGACTTCGAGCAGTTCATCAATTCGTTTTTTACGCACTTCCTTTGGCACTTTATATAACACTCCATGAAATTCCATATTTTCATATGCGGTCAATTCCTCATCAAGTGAAGGGTCTTGAAAAACTATTCCAAATGATTTACGTGCATTATCCTGATCTTTTGTCGGATCAAAACCATTTAATAAAATGGATCCACTTGTGGGCTGAAGAAGAGTTGTGAGTATTTTAATTGTTGTCGATTTTCCGGCACCATTCGGACCTAAAAAAGCAAATATTTCCCCTTTCTTAACATCAAAAGTAATATCATTAACAGCAGTAAAATCACCAAATGCTTTAATTAAGTTTTTAACTTGTATTGCTGTCTCCATTTGAAAAGTATAACAGGCATCATACCACTCGATTGTAATAACTTACTTAAACAATTCATAAAACTAGTACTAATTGAACGATTTTGTAGCTTCTTGTACAATGCAGACATGAAGAAATTCTTCCTTATCTTCGGTGTTTTGCTTGTCACTTTTTTTGCGTACCAAAAGATACCAAGTGTGCGCCATGTACTTTCCTACTCTCCCTGCAATACTCCACTTACCTACAGAATAGGAAGCGTTGATGCTCGCTTTAATTTGACAACTGACCAAGTATTATCAGATACCAAAACAGCGGCTGATATTTGGAATAATGCTTTACAAAAGCCTCTTTTCGTCTATGACAGTGAAGGCAAAATTACTATTAGTCTTATCTATGACAAGCGTCAGGAATTAAGCACGCAGGTTAACGAACTACAACAGCAATTAGATACAGATAAAGGAAATTTAGATCCTCAAATCGAAGATTATAAAAAGAAGTCAGCCGCTTTTGACCTAAAAGCAGCTGGCCTCAACCAAGATATCGACTATTGGAATGGTCGCGGCGGAGCCCCTGAAGATGAATACAATAAGCTGATGGCTCGGCAGAAAGAGCTCCAGAGTGAGGCCCAGGAATTAAATCAACTTGCACGAACGCTTAATCAATCGGCAATTGATTATAACTCACAAATTGGACAGCTCAATCAGACTGAACGGCAATTAAATCAAACACTTGCTCTCAAACCTGAGGAAGGTCTTTATAATGGCAATGATAATTCAATTTCAATCTACTTCAATAATTCTCAAGATGAGCTCATCCATACCATTGCCCATGAATTAGGTCACGCGCGAGGTCTCGACCATAACAATAATAAAGACTCAGTAATGTACCCAAGTTCGACTGAAGATATTACACTATCTCCCGATGATCTCTCCTCCCTTAATGAGGTCTGCAAAGAACGAAGTGATCTTGAATTGGTAATAAATTGGTATGCTAATTTTATCAACTCTCTGAAAAACAAATTTAACCCCACCTCACAGTAATTTCTCGTGATATACTTTAGAGTATGACTGCAGTCAAAAAATGGTTCAGAGCGAAAGACTATGGATACGGATGGGTCCCCCAGACTTTTGAAGGGTGGCTAACAACCTTAATTTATGTCGTTCTTGTAGCACTTATAACAGTTATCTTCGTAATGCGTCTTGGAGATCCGCTTTTTAACCAGTGGGTATCTGTCGGGATTTATCTTTTCCTCTTAGGCGTCTCTACCCTATCACTTATTGTTATTGCGTATAAAACAGGCGAAAAAGCTTCCTGGCGCTGGGGTAAAAAGAAAAAATAATAATAGCTATTTTTCTTCTAGTTTGGAAGTACATTGAGGACAACGGGTAGCCTTTGCAGGAATCTCTGAAAAACAGAATTGACAACTCTTCATCGTAGGATCTGTGTTCTTTCCTTTAGCTGATAGATCTTTCAATTTATTCATAGGTACGACGACAAAAAAGTAGATTGCTGTTGCAACTATAAGGAAGGATATAAGAGCATTCAAAAACTCCCCAACCAAAATCGTTGACTTTCCCACGTGAACAGAGAAATGTGAAAAATCAGGAATTCCCCCTATTATTCCGAGAAAGGGAGTAAAAATACCTTTTACAAATTCTTGAACAACTGAGTTGAAAGCAGCTCCAATAACTATACCCACAGCCAGATCTACTACATTGCCTCGTAAAATAAATTTTTTAAATCCATTCAACATATCTCTATCTCAGTCAACATATCTCTATCTCAGTATAATATACATTACCACTTTATTCTTTTCAATGCTGAGGCAGCAAGTGTATTTTACTTTGGAGTACCTCACCTGTCAATGATATCCTTCAGTAGTTCTCTGCTATACTTAGTCCATGTTAGAGTCAGGCTCAAAAATCAGTATAGTTTCCTATAAAGAGGAGTATAAAGAGCAAATGGTAGAACTTCTGGAAGAATTTTATCAATATCTCATCCACATTGACCCTCTCAAACGCTTACGGATTCAGGAAGGGTATGGTGATGCAGAACTTAAAAAAATACGTGAAGATATCAGTTCAAAAGAAGGCATCTTTTATCTAGCACTGAGCGGAAATGAAATTGCGGGGTTTGTTACAGCTGTGATTCATCGCCAAACTCCAGAAGATCTTCTAGGAACAATTCCTACAAATATAGGCCGCGTCACCAACCTCTACGTCTCAGCGCTTAATCGGCAAAAAGGACTCGGTACTACTCTTTTAGAAAAAGCTGAGGTATATGTGAGGTCTAAAGGGTGCGATGTTATCAAAGTTGAAGTCTTTGCTCCCAATACACCTGCTCGAAATTTCTATGCTAAATTGGGCTACGAACCCCGAACAATAGATCAGATAAAAAAACTTTGATATAATCCCTCCGTGAAAGAAGCTCAACCAATTTTCCCAATTGAAGATACTATCGTTGATGATGTACAAAATGATAGAAACCTCGTCCATTTCGAAATACACAGGGAGTACCTGGTTAGTATTGCTAAAGAAAAACATCCTGAACTTTTAAACTATTTAAGAAACACTGTTGAAGCATCTCCTAAATTAGCCAAAGGATATTTCAACGGTTTTAGTATGATGTATGACATCATTTTAAGACAGCTATCCACTGATACCCGTGTAGAACTTACTCGTGAGGATATGGTAGTGCATGGCTACAACGTGCAAGAGCACGGAATCGACAGACTCTCTGCCGGAGCGCTGGATTACTGGCATGATTCATCCTTAACAGATGAATCTATTAGGGAACAAACTCCTGTCTCTACATTTATGGATCGGCTCAAATCATCTTCTCGACCAATGTATTCTGATATCCAAGAAACGCTCGGGCGGGATGATGTAGATGCTAATGAAAAATTGGGATATTTTAGGGGACTGTATGACATCTTTATGCCTTTTTATAATAAAGCTGAAGCTGAGTACCTTCAGGAACGCTTGATCACTTACCCTCACCTAAAAAGAGCCGTTGCATCTGGCTTTTATAATGAAGAATAATATTCAAAGAACTCTCTTGCGGCCTCTTCTCTAAATCTCTACAATAAATATACTCCTATCTTCTATGAAAGAAATTTTTTCTAATAAAGCATTTCTTTTTATTACTTTTTCAGCATTTTTGGCGGTAATTGGTATTGGCATTATTATCCCAGTAATTCCCTTTATCGTTCAGCAGTATATGCCGAAAGCAAATGAAGGAACTATCGCTTTTAATGTCGGGCTTTTAACCTCTATTTACTCATTTTGCCAGTTCTTTGCAGCCCCAGGACTTGGCGCGCTCAGTGACAAATATGGCCGTCGTCCTGTACTACTTTTCTGTCTGGTTGGATCAGCTTTTGGCTACTTTCTGTTCGGAATTGGCGGCTCTCTCGCTATCCTTTTCCTCGGTCGAATTATAGATGGATTAACTGGTGGAGATATTAGTACAATGTTTGCCTATATTGCAGATGTAACCAAGCCTGAAGACAGGGGTAAATTATTCGGTATTCTAGGGGCAACTGTAGGTGTCGGATTTATGATAGGTCCAAGTATTGGTGGCCTGATGGCAAATATCTCCCTATCTGCTCCTTTTTACCTAGCAGGAGCAGTTACTCTCCTTAATGCAGCTTTTGGCTACTTTGTCTTACCTGAAAGTCTCTCTAAAGAACATCGCATGACTGACTTCTCGCTTCATCACCTCAATCCATTCGGACAACTCCAAAGTGTTCTCTCTAATATCACGATTAGAACTCTTCTTTTCTTAGGATTTTTCTACTTTCTTCCATTTGCTCAATTACAAGGAATAGGTGGAGTATTCTCCAAAGATGTCCTCCATTGGAGCCCTGCTAACATCGGGACAATGTTTTTGGTAGTAGGGATTGTTGATATCCTCACACAAGGGGTATTCTCGCAAAAATTAATGGGAAGATTTGGTGAGCTGAGATTAACTATTGCCGGGCTTTCACTTACTGGCCTAGCATATGCACTGAATGCCTCAAATGTAATCTTCCACTCTTCAGTTTTTGCCTATATCAATGTCATAATCTTTGCCTTCGGGGGAGGCCTTATCGAGCCAGCACTAGGCAGTCTTATTTCACGAGCTGCAGATCCAAGGGAGCAAGGACGGGTCCAAGGAGCCAACCAATCACTCCAATCCATTACTCGAATAATCGGTCCGCTTCTGGCTGCATTTCTTTACGGAATTGGAGCAAGCGTTCCCTATATCGTCTGTGCACTTCTCTCACTCGTTGCTCTTTTCTACGTCCAACAGAAGTATCACTTCATCGCTGATCACATCAGAAGCCGCGATAACTAACAGAACTAAACTGGTATAATCTCCTCATGCAATTCAAACACGCAATCATAGGCGGTACCTTTGATCATTTCCACATAGGACATAAAGCAATGCTTGAGAAAGTATTTAGTATCGCTGAAAAAGTAAGTATAGGCATAACCACCCCAGAGATGTATCAGAATAAAGCACTCCTTTCTCAAATTGAGCCATTTGATGTACGGCAAGTAGGCCTCAAAAATTTCCTAGAAAAAAATAATTGGCTTTCACGAACAGTTATTATTCCCATCTCTAGCAAATATGGAAGCACGCTTACCGATCCGACGATTGAAGCAATAGTTGTCAGTCCCGAAACAGAAAAAGTCGCCCAAGAAATACAATCGGAGCGAGTACAAAAAGGCTTATCAAATATAGAAATTATTACGGTACCTTTCGTGATGTCTGATGATGGAAAGCTTGTTAGCTCTGAACGGATTAGGAAAGGTGAAATTGATAGAAATGGCGCCTCGTATAGTACTTTTTTGGAAAAAAGGTCTTCGCTTCATCTTCCTGACTCACTTCGTTCGGAGCTGCAAAAACCAATTGGACAGATTGTGACAAATATCGATGATATAAGTCGATTTTTAGACCCCAACTCTTTTCTCGTTTCGGTCGGCGATATCGTTACAACAGACCTCATGCAGCATGATATCTTCCCCACTATCTCAATCGTTGACTTACGCACTCGTCGACAAGAATTAGATCCAGCCATTATCAAGAAATTTTTCTCAAATGTTAACATTAGTCTCAAGAATCCTGCAGGTACCATAAGCCCTGATTTTGTCGAGCTCTTTTTAGAAAAGCTTCAGAGTAACCCCCAAAGAGAAATAATCCGGATAGATGGTGAAGAAGATCTCCTCACGATGCCAGCAATTCTCTTGTCCCCTCTGGGAACGACAATCATTTATGGACAGTTCGAGGTCGGTATGATAGTAGTAGAAGTGACTGAGGACATAAAAGATATGATCCGACAATTACTTGTACAATTCTCTTAATTATAAAGGAGGTGATATCTATGGCAGCTAAAAAAGCAGAACCAAAAACAGAAACATTTAAAGTAAGCGGTGAGGATCTTCTGAAAAAAGTAAAAGAATTAATCCATGAAGGAAATAT